>NZ_JBSGTX010000019.1:0-22835 GCF_053607625.1 Streptomyces sp. NPDC055103 | reverse complement strand
GGGGTGGTTGGGGCCCTTCCTGGGGGGTTTGTTTTTTGGGTTGGGGGGCCGGGGGGTCCCGCCCCCCGCCCGGGGCCCTGGTGGTGTGGGGGGGCTCATCCCCCCGCCCCGTCTCCCGGCTCCAGAACCAACTCGCCCAGGAACCAACCCTCCAGGACGCGCAGCCGGGCCTCGCACTCGGCCCGGTCCGCGCCCGAGACGAGCGCGGTCAGCAGGAAGTCCGCGGAGAACGCGGCATCCCGCATGGTCTGCCCCGGCTCGACGAACACCTGGAACTTCTCGACCCAGGGGAAGTCCGGCGGCCCCTCCGGAACCCGCACTACCCGTCCAGGACGCTTCATCAGCACCAGCTGCCCCACCATGCGCAGGGGCGTGCGCTTCTCCGCGCCGAGCCACTCGGGCAGCGGCAGACCCAGCTGCGCGCGCACCCAGGCCTCGCTCGGATCCACCTCGAACATGAGGCGGACGATGTCGCGGATCGCGGCGCCGCCGGTGCGGCAGGCTATCTCGCACAGCACCAGCTCGTCGCCCGGCGTGTGGAAGACCTCCGCGTGGAAGGCGAAGTTCTCCGGCCCGCCGAGGGCCGCCAAGGTCCGCTCGGTGAACTCAAGGAGCCGATGGGCCAGCGGGTCGTCCACATCCAGAGTCAGGTCCAGCCGGCCACCGGTGTCGGTGCGGTAGGAGGCCAGCGCGTACTGGTACTGCGAGGGCCAGGCGAACACCGTCCGGCCGTCCACCACAAGACCGTCCACGTGGCACATCCGTCCGTGCACGAAGGCCTCGGCGAGCAGGTTCGGCAGGTGTGGCCCGTACAGGTCGAGACCGTCGGCCAGGTGGGCGTCCAACTCCTCGCGGGAGTCCAGGATGTGCAGTCCCACCGAGCCGGCGCTGTCCATCGGCTTGAGCACCAGTGGGAACCCGTGCCGCTCGGCGAAGCCGATCAGCTCGGTGGCGTTCTCCACCTCCAGGTACGGGGCCACCGCCAGGCCCGCGGCCGCCACCCGGCGTTTCATCAGCGCCTTGTCGCGGTAGGGAAGCACGGTGTCCATCCGCTGGCCGGGCAGGCCCAGCACGTCGCGCAGCTCGGCGGCCCTTTCCAGGTCGCGCTCCTGGCAGGCGACGATGTGGGCGACGCCGTGCTCGCGCGCCCACGCCAGGGCGAGTGTCTCCAGGTCGCCGCCGGTCTCGTACGCGTCCACGGCGGCGGTGCGCCGGTAGACGCCGCCCGAGGGCGGCAACTCCTCGGACACCAGAGCCAGATGCTCGCGGGAGGCGATCAGCATCAGGTCGCCCTCGTAGTCCGCCAGCCACTCGTGGTACGGGGTGCCCGCCAGCGAACCCCGGTGGTGCAACACCAGAACGGTCATCTCAGACCACCTCCGAAGACCGCGGGCCGATCCCGGCCTGGGCCCGTACCAGTTCGCGGGCCGCACCGGCCGCAGGGTCGTAGCGCACCGCGTGCACGAGCCGGCCGCCGTCCGGGCCGGGGACGGTCTCCACCGCGTACGGGTGGCCCGGATCGGCGGGGAGCACACGGGCGAGCGGCGGGTACGCGTCGCGCTGCACCTGGCCGGCGACGGCCGGTTCGACGGTCAGGCTCGGTACCACCGCCGGGTCGGCGGGCAGCAGTCCGCCCGCCACGGCGGCGCGGAGCGCGGTCTCGTCGGCGAGCCGCGCGATCACCGGCCGCTGCGCGCCCCGACGCGGCCGGACCGCCAGCGGGTATCCCCACTGATGCGCCCACCGGTACAGGTCGGCGACCCGTCGCACTTCCTCCCGAGGGGCCGCGGCGATGCCGGCCCGCGTCAGCAGTGCGTGCGCCGCCATCGAGTCGGAGAGGGCCAGCGCGGCATCCCGGGACTGCCCGGGGAGGCCGAGCCGCCGGCGCAGGCCGGCTGCCCGCACCTGGTCCACCGGGGCGAGCGCGACCACCCGCCGGATCACGGTCCGGGTGGCGGCGTCCAGCACAGCCAGCTCGGCCGCGGCGCTGCGGTCGTACCGCTCCACCACCGTGACCCGCGCGAAGCCGGGGTGCGCGGCGGGCCGGCCGGTGACCAGGTGCAGTTGCCGCCCGGAATCGGCGAGCCAGCCGGGGCAGTCGGCCGCGTACCGGCCGTCCGGGTCCAGGATGACGATGGTCATCGGCCCTCGTCCTCGATCCGCACCGTCAGCACGGTGTCCAGCAGGTGCTCGCAGAGCGCGACCGCCGCGTCGGTGTCGCGGGCGGTGACGGCCAGCAGACCGAGCCGGTCCCAGTTGTCCTGGATGGGGCGGATCACCGAGCCGGGCCGGGCCGCCAGGTCGAGGGCGAGCACCGACGGATGTGCGCGCAACTCGTCCACGCCGGTGATCGCGGCGACCCGGCCGGGGCGACCGACGATGCCCCGCACGCAGCCCGCCGAGATCGGCTTCGGACGCTCCGTCAGCGGCTCCACCAGGCCGAACGGCCAGGCCAGCGCGTAGCGGGTCAGGTCGATGCCGTACGCGGCCTCGACCAGGTCCGGGATGTGGTCGCCGCCGAGCCGGTTGTGCCCTTCGATGATCAGCGGGCCGCGCGAGCTGAGCCGCAGCTCGGTGTGGCTGGGGCCGTCGGTGATACCGATCGCGTCGAGGAACTCGGAGACGGCCGCGACGACGCGCTCCTCGTCCGCCGGACTCAGCCGGGCCGGCTGAGCGTGCCCGAGCTCCACGAAGTGCCCGCCGTCGGTCAGCTTCTCGGTGATCGCGACCACGGTGTGGCGGCCGTGGAAGCTGAATCCCTCGATGCTGAACTCGGGTCCGTCGATGTACTGCTCCATCAGGAACTCGGTGACCGCGTACATGGTGGAGCCGCGGTCCATGCCGGTGCGGCGGGCCGCACCGATCCGCTCCCACACCCCGTCCACGTCCTGCGGGCCGGTGACCTTGAACAGGGCGAAGCCGGCGGTCAGGTCCACGGGCTTGACCACGAACGGGTAGCCGTGTGCCGCGCCGAACGCGGCCAGGCCGTCCCGGTCGGTGAGCGGCTCGGCGGCCACCGTGGGGGCACCGACGGAGGCGAGGTGGCGGCGCATGGCCAGTTTGTCGCGCAGCAGCCGAGCCGGTTCGAAGCCGGTGCCGCCGAGGCCGAACAGGTCGTTCACCCGGCCGGCGGGTTCCAGGCCGGGTTCGGTCAGCGACAGTGCGGCGGAGAAGTTCCAGATGGTGTGGGCGGCCCGGGCGAGCGGCTCCAGCACCGACCAGTCGGTGTAGTCGGCGATCAGGGTGACGTCGGCGAGCTCGGCCTGTTCCGGCCGGAACTTCTCCTTGTGCTGGATCAGGACCACGTTCAGCCCCAACTCCTTGGCGATCCGCACCGGTTCGGTGAGGTGTCCGATCAGCAGCAGGGTCCGCTCGGGCCGCATCGGGGCGGCGGGCACCGTGTGTACGGCGTTCAGGACGGGGGAGGCAGCCTCCACCCGCAGCAGCGCCTTCGCCTCGGTGGCCAGCCGTTCGGCCTCCTCGGCGCTCTCGCCGGTCACGATCACATGGCCGTGCCGGGAGCCGGAGTGCCGGGTCTCCGGCAGCACGTCACCCACGGCGAACGGGAACCGGACGTCGTGCACATGGGGGAGTGCGCCGATCTCCGGCAGGCCTTCCAGTCGGGTGATCGCGCCCGGAGGGAGGGCGAAGAACGAGATGGCGGCCGCCCGTTCCGCCGAGGCGGGTTCGGCCTCGCCGCCCACCAGAAGGTCGAAGATCGCGCCCTCGATGTCGAAGCCGGTGGCGTGCCGGATCAGCGCGGGGATGCGGTCGCCGCCGAGCCGGGCCTGCGACTCCACCACACGAGGTCCGTCGGCGGTGAGGATGATCTCGGTGTGCGCCGGGCCGAACCGGTACCCGGCCGCGTCAAGGAGAGCGGTGACCAGCTCGCCGATCGCTCCGGCGTCACCGTCCGGCAGCGACGCGGGGAAGACGTGGCCGGTCTCCACGAACGCCGGGGCGGGCGTCTTGCGCTTCGCGGTGATGCCCACCACCCGGTGGCGGCCGCCACCGGTGAGCGTCTCGACGCTGAACTCCGGGCCCTGGAGGTACTCCTCGACCAGGACCGGACCTCGGTACGAGTACGAGGCCAGCTCCTGTTGCCAGGCATCGAGATCTCCGGGGCCGGCCACCAGGCGCACCGCGGCGCTGCCCTGCAGACGGGTCGGCTTCACCACCGCGGGCAGACCGAAACCGGCCAGCACGTCGGCCACCTCGTCGGGAGTGCCGGCGACCGCGGTGCGCACGGGGGACAGACCGTGCTCGGCGAGCAGTTCGCGCAGCACCGCCTTGTCGTTGAGCCGCCGGAGCGCCTCTGGCGGATTGAGGGCAAGGCCGAGTGCCTCGGCCTCCTCGGCGACGGCCACCATGGTGGCCTCCTCGCCCAGATGCAGGAGACAGCCGACATCATGGGCGAGGGCGGTCTCCCGGACCAGGCGGCGCAGCGCGGGCTCGTCGGAGAAGTCCACCCACAGCATCTCCATGGAGGCCTTCTCGACCCCCTTCAGGTAGGAGGCCGGCTGGAGCGTCGGGTCCCAGATCGACCAGACCTCGAAGCCGAGGGCCACCGCCTTCTCGACGAACTGGGTGTACGGCTGCACCATCAGCAGCCGGTTGTTCGTGGGCGCTGCTCGCTCAGTCACGGCGGGCCATTCCTTTCGTGGCAGGTACGTCGGTGGAGGCCCGGGAGGCGGTCCCAGCCGGGACCGGGCCGTCGGCAGCGGGCAGCGGACCGCGGGGGGTCATGCCTGGGCCTCGGCCTTCGGCTCCTCGGCGGCGGCACGGGCGTCCTGGACCTTGAACAGGTACCGGTACAGCTGAATGGCACCCACGCCGAAGACCGCGTACAACAGGGCCATCACCCACGGGGCGACGACCGCGCCGAGGATCACCGACAGCGAACCGACCATGTAGCCGAGCCGCACGTGCAGTCCGTAGGCGGCCATGTACTTGGTGCGGGAGTCGGCGGGCACCAGGGCGGCCACCAGGGTCTGGTTGACAGGCTGGTTCATCAGCTCGCCGAGAGTGACCACGACGGCCGCAGCGATCATCAGCCAGGCGTTGTCGCCGAGCGCCCAGGCCATGTAGCCGAGCGTGAAGATCACCACACCGGCCACCAGGCGCAGCCGATCGTCCAGGCGCCCGAGCAGCTTGCCCACCCACAGCCCGCAGACGACGACCAGCAGGGTGTTGGTGGCCCGCAGGATGCCCAGCACGTTGACGCCGTCGACGGTCACCTGCCAGGAGCCCAGCGACAGCAGCTGCTGCTCGGGGAAGTCGGAGCCGAGCCGGACCGCGAGGTAGGAGGAGATCTGGACCTCCACACTCCAGACCAGCAGGGCCGCCAGGACGAGCCGCAGGAACACCCGGTCGCGGGCCACCGCGAGATAGCCGATCAGAGCCGGCCGCACCCCGCGGGGGTTCTGTGCGGCCTCGGGCGGCGCGGTCTCGGTCAGCGCCAGGAAGGTCACCAGGAAGATGCCCCCGGTGGCGATCGCGGCGGCGGTCAGCAGGTGGAAGAAGTACCCGTCGTAGAAGAAGCCGCCGACCAGCGAGCCGAGCATGAAGGCGACGTTGATCACCCAGTAGTTGATCGTGTAGACGGCGGTACGGCTCTCCGGGGTGGAGACGTCCACGATCATCGCCTCGTTGGCGGGCAGCGCGATGCCCGCCGTGCACGCGGCGCTCAGGTACAGGATGTAGGTCGCCGGACCCGATTGCAGCAGCGGTGAGTTGACCAGGGCCAGGCCGATGTAGGAGAGGAAGACGCCGATCTCACCGGCCATCAGGACCTTGCGGCGCCCGTACACGTCGGACAGGTGTCCGCCGACCAGGCTGCAGCCCACCGTCGCGACCGCGACGACCAGGGTCATCAGGCCGGCGGTGGCCGCACCGTACATCCGCGAGAAGTGGATGACCATCAGCGGCACCAGCATGATGTCGAAGAACCGCTGGAAGAAGCCGACGCCGATCCTCAGCTTGAGGTTGCGGTGCAGTTCGCGGAAGTTCACTCTCCACCCTCCGTCGGCCACCAGCTCAGATAACGCTCGCCGCTGTCGGGAAGGACGGTGACGACGGTCGCGCCGGACAGGTTTGGCCGACGGGCCAGTTCGCGGCAGGCGTGCGCGGCGGCGCCGGAGGAGACACCGACCAGCATGCCGCTGCCGGCGGCCAGTGCCCGCGTGGTGGCGGCGGCGTCCGCGTCGGAGACCACGATCATCTCGTCGATGCAGTCGATGTCGGTGACGGGGCTGATGAAGCCACCGTTCAGACCGGGGATGCGGTGTGGCCCGGGGGTGCCGCCGGACAGCAGCGGGGAGCCCTCCGGTTCGACCCCGACGACGCGCAACGCCGGGTTGCGCTCGCGCAGGTAGTGGGCGATCCCGGTCAGGGTGCCGCCGGTACCGATGCCGCAGACCAGGACGTCCACCCGCCCGCCGGTGTCGCGCCAGATCTCCGGCCCGGTGGTTTCGTAGTGGGCCCGCACATTGGCCGGATTCTCGTGCTGACGGGCATACCAGGAGCCGGGGATCTCGGCATGCAGCTTCTCGGCGCGTTCGACGCAGCCGAGGAAGCCCAGGGCCGGGTCGGTGAACTCGACCTCGGCGCCGAGCATCCGCAGCGTGAGGACCCGTTCCCTGGAGGCGTTCTCCGGCAGCACGATCAGGCAAGGGTGGCGGCGGGCGGCGGCGAGGGCAGCCAGTGCGATGCCGGTGTTGCCGGAGGTGGACTCGATGACGGTGGCCCCTGGGGCCAGCTCACCGGCGGCCGTCGCGGCCCGGAACATGTACAGGGCGGGACGGTCTTTGACGCTGGACAGCGGGTTCGCCGCCTCCAGCTTGGCCAGGACGGTCACGTCCTGTGGGATGCCGTCCAGGCGCAGGTGCAGCAGAGGGGTGTTGCCGATCAGGTCCTCGAACGAGGCGGCCACCCCCGCGGCCAGTCGATTGGTCATCGGATACCTCAAGGCTCAGTGCTGCTCGGTGGTGATGCTCAGGGTCTCCCGCACGTGCTTTAGCGTGTCCTCCCGCTCGGACGGGGAGGGCGAGTCGACCAGCACGTGACCCATCCGCCGGGCGGATGAGGTCAGCGGCAGGACGGTGTCGCCGGGGCTCTTGCGCAGCCGGACCCGGACCACGGACGGGTGGGCGGTGGTCTCCTCGACGCCCGTGATCGTGGTGATCGTCCCGGGTACGGCGGTCGGGAAGTGGGTGGCCGACCAGGAGACGGGTGAGGTGCGGATCAGCTCGTCGACGGGCAGCGCGAGCGCGAGTCGGACCACCGCTTCGTACAGGTCGAAGCCATAGGCGAGGCCGACCGCGTCGGGCAGGTAGTCACCCGGGGTGCGCACCGCGATCTCCATCAGGGCCGGGCCGCGCCCGTCGACCTTGAACTCCAGGTGCACAAGACCGGTCCGCATGCCGACGGCGCTCAGGGCGCCTCGGGTGAACTCATGGACCAGCGTGGCGAGTTCGTCGTCCTCGAAGCGATGGGCGCAGCGGTGGGTGAGTTCGACGAAGTACGGGGGCGGGGTGGTCTCCTTGGCCGTGACGTTCTCGAACAGCACCTCGCCGTCGCGAACCAGGGCCTCCCAGCTGAACTCCGGTCCCTCGATGGCCTCTTCGACCAGCACCTTGCCCTCGCCGGAGCGGCGGGCGATGACCTCGGCCGCTTCCTCGGCGGTGCGGACCAGCTCCACGCCCTCGCTGCCGGCCCGGGTGAGCGGCTTGACCACCACGGGCAGCCGCTCCAGCATCCAGGCCCGGGCCTCGGCCACGTCCGGCACCAGGAGGTGCTCGGGCTGCCGGACGCCGTGGGCGGCGAAGACGGCGCGCTGCAGTGCCTTGTTGCGGGAGATCACCGCGGCGTGCAGCGACGGGCCGGGCAGGCCGAGCCGCTCCTGCGCCAGCGCGCCGGCCAGCACATGCGGTTCGGCGAACGAGACAAGGCCGTCCGGCACGCGGTCGGCGACGGCCAGGGCGACAGCCGCCGCCCAGTCCTCCTCCTCGTGTCCCTCGACCCGGTAGAAGGACTCGGCGAGGTCGACCGGCCGGCCCTCCCAGCCGGCCGCCGCCTCCACGGCGCGCACGCGCAGGCCGAGCCGGGCCGCCGCCTCCAGGTACGGCCGGCCCATCGTGCCGACGCCGACCACCAACAGATCCTTGGGGGCGCTCACGACGCCACCTCCTTCTCCACGGGATGCGGTGCGACGGTCCGCAGCATGCGGGTGACGGGCGCGACCAGGAGCCCGGCAACGCCGAAGAGCGCCGCCAGGGCGATCCAGCCGGCCGGTCCGGCCGCGATCACCACGGCGGTGATCAGCGCCGGGCCGACGATCCGCTGGCCGGTGTTGCCGAGGCTGAACACCGACAGGTAGACGCCCTTGCTGTCCTCGGGAGCGAACTTGTCACTCAGCTCCCAGCCGCCGACGGCCTGCCACATCTCGCCGAAGGTGAGCAGCACGCAGGCCGCCAGCAGCACCGCCCCTGCCGCGAGCGCCGAGGACGGGGCGTCGGCCAGGGCCAGCGCCAGGCAGCACCCGGTCAGCGCGAACCCGCCGAGGCGCAGCGCGCGTTCGGCACCGCCTTCGTGGTCCACCAGCCGGGAGATCGGCACCTGGAGCACGATCGACATGACGGTGTTGACCAGGATCAGCACCGGTAGGAACCCGGCAGACACATGGGTGGCCTGGATCGCCCACAGTGAGAGCCCGACCGCCAGGATGGTGGTGTGCAGGTTGAGCACCCCGTTGAGGGTGGTCAGCAGCAGATACCGCCAGTCGCGGAACTCGCGCAGCGCGGCGAGCGGGTTCACCTTCCGCTGGACGGTGGCCGTGGTGGCTGTCCGGACCCGGGACAGCATCGCGGCGGACAGCACGAACGCCGCGGCGGTGCCGAGCACGATGCCCCGGTACGTCCAGACCCGGTCGGCGGCCAGCAGCGGAGCGGCCAGCAGCGCGCCCAAGGAGAATCCGACGTTGCGCACCGTGCGGACGATCGCCATGGTGCGGGTGCGGTCGGTGCCCTCGGTGGTGGCAGAGGCGACCGCCTGGGTCATCGGCTGGGTGGCGGCCTCCGCCGCCGCCAGGCAGCAGGAGACCACCGTGAAGCTCACCATGCCCTGGGCGAAGGCCAGCGCGACGAACCCGCCGGCCCGCCACAACTGGAGCGCGACCAGGGTCGGCTTGGCGCCGAACCGGTCGGCGAGCGCGCCGATGGGCACCGTGGTGAGGAAGCCGACCACCCCGGACAGCGCCAGGCCCAGACCGACCTGAGCGGTCGTCAGGCCCACGGAGCGGACGAAGAAGACGGCCGAGCCGGCCAGGTACAGGCCGGTGCCGATGGCGTTGATCAGCGAGGTGATGGCGAACGAGCGCCCCGCCGGGGTGGCGGGTATGTATTCCTTGGGAGAGGGCAGCCTCATCGCTCACCCCCGGTGGTCCGCACCTTGATCAGGGACAGCGCGTGCTCGGCCCGGCGGCCCGCCTCGGCGGCGTCCGCGCCGGTCGCGATGACCAGACCGCCCCGCTCCCAGGAACTGGTGGCGGTGTGGACGGTGGTGCCGGGGGCGATCGACAGGTGCAGTTCGGTGACGCCCGGCGCGACCTGCGCCGCATCGGCGCCGGTGACGGACTCCACCAGGCCCGGACGGGCGATCAGGAACCGTACGGCGGAAGCGCGCTGTGCGGGCAGCGGGCCGACGGGGCCGGTGCCGGTCAGCACCTGCAGCAGGTTGCGCAGGATATCGGTCTCGTAGGTCAGGTCGATCAGTACGGTGATGCCGCCGCCCGGGAGCCGGCCGGCGCACTCCACCAGGTGCGGGGTGCCGTCGACCAGGATCCACTCGGAGTGCAGTACGCCGGAGCGGAAGCCGACCGCGCGAGCCAGCCGGGCCACCGACTCGCGCAGCGCGTCCGCGAGGGACGGCGGCAGGTCGGCGGGGACGGTGTGGCCGGTCTCCACCGGATGGCCGTTGTCCTGCACCAGCTTGGCGGTGATGTTGGTGAAGCCGATCTCGCCGTCGTGGACCACGGCCTCGACGCTCACCTCGGGGCCGCGCAGCCGCTCCTCCACCAGGAACCGGGCGGTGTCCTCGTAGTGGGCACGCAGCGCCGGCTCGTCCGCGGCGGTGGTCTGTGCCCAGGCCGTGGTGACGTCGTCCCCGGGGCCGAGCAGCCGCACGCCCAGGCTGGCCTGGCGATTGGCCGGCTTCAGCACGCACTCCCCGCCGTGCGCGGCGCGGAAGTCGGCGACCTGCTCGGCCCGCTCGACCACGGCCCAGTCGGGCTGGGCGATACCGCCGTCGGCTGCGGTCGCGGCAGCGCGGAGCAGGCTCTTGTCGCGCAGCACCCGGGCCGCCTCCGGGCCCGCACCGGGCAGGCCCCAGGCCTCGGCGAGCGTGGCGGCGACCACCACGCCGTACTCCACCACGGGGACCACGGCGCGGACGCCCGCCGGGCGGGGAACCGCCTCGACCACCCGGTGCGGGTCGGCCTCGTCCTGGCTGGGTGCCTGGAACAGGGCCGCGACACAGCGGTGCCGTTCGGCGAGCGCGGTGATGCCGCGGGCGTCGATGACGGCCGGCTCCTCCAGAACCAGCACCGAGTCGGCCGGCAGCTGCTCGTCGAGCTTGGCCAGCATGACGGGGCTGTAGCCGACCAGGACGTGCGTCACGGTGTCCGGCACCGTCGGGACGGTGCGGATGGTGACGGCGCGCCGCACCCGCCTTTCCAGCAGGTCCAGTTCGGCGACGGTGGGCGCGTCGATGAAGAAGGAGACGGCCCGGTCCTCGGAGCTGCGCAGCGGGCCAAGCGCGGTGCCGCGGTCGTGGTGCACCAGGACCGCGCGCAGGGTCGGCGGGTCGGCGGGCGAGGCCGGCCCGACGGCCGGCCACAGGCCGCCCTCGCCGACCCACACCGGCTCCACGTCGAAGCCCCGCACCCCGACATCGGCCAGCACCCCGGGCACGTGCTCCAGGTAGACCTGCCGGGCGACCCGGGTGGGCTTCGGGTACGAGGCCGGCTCACCGAGCGCGATCCGCACGATCTCCGGTTCCAGCGGCGCACCGGTGGCCAGCTCGTACAGGATGCACAGCCCGTCGCCGGGGGTACGGGCGGCGACCTCCATCAGGTACGCTCGGCCGTCGGCGGCGATCCGCCACTCGGCGTGGGCGACGCCGTCCTGGAAGCCGAGTGCTTCCAGCATCCGCCGGTTGGCGTCCAGCAGCACCGGGTCCGCCTCCGGCCGGTCGCTGGGCACGGTGTGCGAGAGCTCGACGAAGGTCTGGGCGTAAGAGTCGGTCGTGGCCTTGCGGGTGGCCGAGGCGAAGATGACCCGGCCGTCCTGCACCAGGCTCTCCACGGAGTACTCCTGGCCCTCGATCTTCTCCTCGACGAGGACGGTCTCGTGCTCGGGGTAGGACCGCAGCAGGGCCGCCAGGGTGTTCTGGGCTGCCACCGTCTCCACGCCCGAACTCGAGTGCCGCCCGGCGGGCTTGACCACCGCCGGGAAGGGGACGGCGGTCGGGTCGAAGGCCCCCCTGCCGTCGGGTGGGACGGTCACGGACACCGGGCTGAACTCCGGCAGGTACCAGCGCTGCAGGTACTTGCTGCGGCACGCCCGGGTGGCCCGCAGACCCGGGGTACGCAGCCCCAGCGCGTCGGCGATCAGGCCAGTCGGCTCGACCTGGGTCTCGCCGACCGCGTAGGCGCCGACGATGCGGTAGTGGTCACGCCACCGCTTGGCGGCCGAGACGACTCCGGGCAGGTACGAGTTCTCGCGGCTCACATCGCCGTCGACGAAAGCGACCTCGTCGATCACGTACGCGGGGTGGTCGGGGTCCTTGGCGGCGGCCAGCGCGTCCTCGCGCCAGTAGGAGGGGGTGATCAGCAGGATCTTCAGGCCGCGGCGGGCCAGTTCCGCCAGGTAGAGCGGCGCCCGGCAGACCACCAGGAACGACCCGGTGAGTACGAAGGCGTCCGGCCGCTGCCCGGGAGCCGTCTGTATGTCCATCAGTGTGTATCCGTCCATTCGCATGAGTGCGAACCGCTCCTCGGTCAGGAGCGGTTCGCACAGGGGGTCCGCGCAGCGGCGGGTCAGCCGAAGTCGAGCTTCCCGGTGCGGGTGCGCTTGAGCTCGAAGAACCCCGGGTAGCCGGCCAGCGCGCGGGCACCGTCGAAGATGCGTGCCGCCTCCTCACCGCGGGGGATCGAGTTCAGCACGGGCCCGAAGAAGGCCACCCCGTCGATGTGGATGGTCGGGGTGCCGACGTCCTCGCCGACCGGGTCCATGCCCTCGTGGTGGCTCTTGCGCAGGGCCTCGTCGTACGCGTCGCTGTCCGCGGCGGCGAGCAGCTCCGCCGGCAGGCCGAC
The DNA here is from genome assembly GCF_053607625.1 of Streptomyces sp. NPDC055103. Classification (NCBI taxonomy): domain Bacteria; kingdom Bacillati; phylum Actinomycetota; class Actinomycetes; order Kitasatosporales; family Streptomycetaceae; genus Streptomyces; species Streptomyces sp. NPDC055103. The sequence goes on along the minus strand of NZ_JBSGTX010000019.1, from coordinate 10,465 downwards.
CTCGGCGAGGGCCTGGGCGGCCACGGCCGGGAAGTCCTTGTCGCCACCGTTGTGGATGCGGGTGCCCATGGCCTCGTACAGCGCCGGGAGTACCTGTTCGCCGTGCTGCTCCGCCGCGGCGACGCAGATCCGGGTGAGGGCCAGCGAACGGTCCACCAGATCGCGGTACCAGTCCGGCAGTTCACGGTCCTCGTTGAGCACGTAGAGGCTCATCACCCGGAACCTGAGGTCCAGGTCCCGAAGTCGCTCGACCTCGACGATCCACCTGGAGGTGATCCAGGCGAAGGGACAAGCCGGGTCGAAGTAGAAGTCGACCTTCGCTGTCCGGGTGGTGCTGGTGGTCACGCGGCGTCTCCGGTGGTGGTGGCTGCGGCGAAGGACTTGCCCTGCGCCGACTGACGGTACTCCGACAAGGCAGCGTACTTCTCGCGGAGCTGACGCTTCAGGACCTTTCCGGTAACTCCCACCGGGAAGTCCGCCTCCGAGGTGGCGATCTCCAGGAATCCCAGCTCCGGGTGGCCGGCGGCGCGCAGCGCCTCGTTCGCGCTGAGCAGCAGCTTCTCCGGCTCCGCGGACTCGGTGGTGGTGACCACCGCGACGGGCACGACGGTGTCGCCGTCCCGGCCGGCCACCACCGCGACATCCTCGACGTCGGGCACCTGGAGGAGCACGACCTCCTCCATGAAGACCGAGTAGCCGGTCCCGTGGGTGGTGTTGATGGTGTCCGCCGCCCGGTCCACCAGGTAGAAGTCGCCGTTCCCGTCCCGGTAGGCCATGTCGCCGGGCATCCAGTAGCCGGACCTCTTGAAGGAGTACGTCGTGGCCGAGTCGCCCCAGTAGCCGGGCGTCACCGCCGGGCCCCGGGCGGCCAGGTATCCGACCTCGTCGGCGTCGGCGATCGAGCCGTTGTTGCGCAGGATGACCACCTCGGCGACGCCCACAGGCTTGCCGGCGCACCGGTTGCTCGGCTTGTTGTCCAGGGTGTGGACCTGGAGCAGGCAGCCCCAGCCGAGCTCGGTCGTCCCCAGGCGGTCGAAGAACGCCGACGGCGGCAGGTCGCTGCTGCGGTTCGACAGGACCTTGTCGATGTGCGCGCGGTGCACAGCGTCACCGATCGACACCCACACCTGCACCGAATCGAGCTGACCGGGCGTCAGCTTGGCGGAGGCCAGCTCGGCGTAGCCGTGCGAGAAGGACATCACCGAGGTCGGCCGGTACTTCTCCACGGCCGCGGCCAGCTCGTCGCCCTTGCGGTCGCTCAGTGCCACGATCGGGGTGCCGCCGAGCAGCGCGTACGTGGTGTACGCGACGCAGCCCAGGTGGGACTGCGGCAGCGCGGTCATCATCAGCGCGCCGGGCGTCTCGGTGTGGTCCACCAGCCGGAACTTGGGGCCGGCCACGATGGTGCTGTGGGTGTGGATGGTCGGCTTGGGGCGGCCGGTGGTACCGGAGGAGTGCAGGATCACCACCGGGTCGTCCGCGTGGTGGTTCCAGTAGTCACCCTCGGCGAGATTCGCGGCCGGCGGTGCGGGCAGCTCCTCGACCGAGCGGGTCCAGACGATGCTCGGAAGCTGGGCGGTGTCGAGCATCGCGAGCCGCTCCCGGTCCGCGTACAGGCCCACGGGGGCGGTCTGCTCCATCAGCGAGTGCGCGATCGACCCGGGGGCGTTGCTGTTGATCAGCACGGCGATCGCGCCGATCTGCGCGATCGCGTGGTAGTGCACCGAGTACGCGAAGGAGTCCTCGAACCAGACCGCGACACGGTCGCCCCGCTGCACGCCCTGGGCCAGGTAGTACGCCGACCAGCTCTGCGCCAGTGCGTCGATGTCGTTCAGGCTGAGGTCGTGGGTCTGCTCGCCCGAGGTGGTGGTGATCGCCCGGTAGGAGTGGACGAACGGCAGCTCGGGGTGCGGGTTGGCGGCGATGGCCGACCGCAGCAGGTTGCCACCGCCCACAGTGAGATCGGCGGCCAGCTGCTCACGCTGGTTCGGCGTCAGGACGGTCGCGGCGAACGTTGCCATGAGATGCATCTTCCTTGTCAGAACTTCAGAGTGACGTGAACATCCGCGCGCACAGGTCGCGGTAGTGAGGGGCGTGCTCGCCCAGATGGTCCTGGAGCTGCCCGAGGACGGCGGCGAACTCCGGTTCGGAGCCGCGCTCCACCAGATCGGCGACCCGGCGCACGCCCTCCGCGAGTTCCTTGCGCACCGCCGCGGCCTCCGGATTGGCGGCCTGGACGTCCCAGTAGACGGCCGGCGCGCCTCCGCTGATCCGGGCCAGCAGGGCGAGCAACGCGTTGTGCGGAGGCGGGGCGATCTCGCGGATCCTCCCCAGATCGGGGCCGAGCCGGGTCAGGGCCAGCCCGAAGCCGAGCACGGCGGCGTGGGTGAGTGCCTGAGAGGCGCCGGCCAGCCGGTCGTGCTCGGCCGCGTCCAGCCGCACCACCCGGGCGCCCCAGCTGCCGACCAGCTCCAGCAGGCCGCCGACCTGCGGCCCGTCGTTGACCACGACGGCGGCCACCGGGCGGCCCTCGAAGCCGAGGGCCGGGGCGAACATCGGGTTCAGGCCGACCGCCTGCACGGCCGGGGCGTGGGCCCGGACGGCCGCGGTGATCGGCTGCTTGACCGACAGCGTGTCCACAAGCAGCGCGTCCGGCCGCAGCACCCCGGCCAGGCCGGGGACGGCCGACAGGGCGACGGCGTCCGGTACCGCGAGCACCACCAGGTCGGCGTGGCCGAGGTCGGCCTCGAGCCTGGGGCCGAGGTCGGTGACGTCCCCGCGCACGTAGTGGGTGCCCGTCGGTTCCGCGCCGGGCCCGACGGTGTCGATCACCGCCACTCGGGCACCACCGGCCAGGAGCCGCTCGGCGAACAGCCTGCCCACCGCGCCGGCGCCGCCGACCACCACGCAGCGCCGGATCACGAGTGGCTCCCGGTGGGCTCCAGCGCGGTGGCGAGGACGGCGGAGACCACGGCGCGCGACTTCACTGCCGTCTCCGTGTACTCCTCCTCGGGGTCCGACAGAGCGATGATCGCTCCGCCGACACCGAAGCTGAGCCGGTCCCCGGTCGCCACCAGGGTGCGGATCACGATGTTCAGGTCGGCCGCGCCGCTCAGCGCGAACCATCCGATCGAGCCGGAGTAGACGCCGCGAGCACCTTCCTCCAGCCGGTCGATGATCTCCATCGTGCGCAGCTTGGGAGCACCCGTCATCGACCCGCCAGGGAACGCCGCCCGCACGCAGGACACCGCCGACTCCCCGGGCCGCAGGGTCCCGCGGATGGTGGAGACCAGCTGGTGCACGGGCGCGTAGGTCTCGACGCGGAACAGCGCCGGCACGTGCACCGAGCCGATTTCGCAGACCACGTTCAGGTCGTTGCGGATCAGATCGACGATCATCAGGTTCTCGGCGCGGTCCTTCTCCTGGGAGAGGAGGTCGTCGCGCAGCGCCGTGTCCTCGGCGAGGGTGGCCCCGCGCGGGCGCGTGCCCTTGATCGGCTTGGACTCGGCGACCCGGTCGGTGCCGATGGTCAGGAACCGCTCCGGCGAGGCGCTCAGTACCGCCACGCCGGGGAAGTCCAGCAGCGCTCCGTACGGCACCGGTGAGATCTTCCGCAGATGCGCGAACGTGCGCAGCGGATCGATGGTGGCCTTCAGCGCGACCGTGTTGGTCAGGCACACCTCGTAGGTCTCGCCGTTGCGGATCTCCTCCAGGCTCTCGGCGATCCGGTCGAGGTAGGCCTGCTTGTCGTGCCGCAGCTCGACGAACGGCTCGGCTTCCGGGTCGGTCATGCCGACACCTCGGAAGCCCACCGCCTCGGCGCGCGGCGCTCCGGCGGCTGCGGGCAGCGCCAGCACGGCGGCCTCGGCGCGGTCGAGCCAGGCGACGGCCGCGGCGTGCTCCTCGCCCTCGGACAGTGCCAGCAGGTAGGCCGCGCCTTCGGCGTGGTCGAGCGCGAGCATCCGGTCGGCGAACAGCACGGCGGCGTCCGGGGTCTCCGCCTTGTGCGCGGCCCGGGCGCCCGCCTCGGCCTTCAACTCGTAGCCCAGGTAGCCGACATAGCCGAGGTTGAAGTCGAACGGCAGGCCGTCCGGCCGGGGGACGGCTCGGACCCGCAGCTGTTCCTGCAGGTAGTCGAAGAAGCCCTGCTGGACGAGTTCGCCGCTGTCGTCGGGGCGGCCGGGCCGGGTGATCCGGATGGTGCCGTCCTGGACCTGGCAGGTCACGTACTCGGCCAACGGGCCGGAGCCGTCGCCGAGGAAGCTGAACCGGGACAGCCCCTCGATGACGCTGCTGCTGTCCAGCCAGAACGCGGTGTCGTGGTCGGCGAACAGCTTGCGATAGGCGGCCTCGGCCTCCGGCTCGACCTCCAGCCGGCGTACGTGCACCGTGTAGCGGGGCTCGCGCCGTCGTTCGGCGTGGTGAGCCATCGCCAGATCGCGGAAGTTGGCGAGCAGTTCGTGGCCGTACTCGCTGCTGATGGATTCCGGGTGGAACTGGACGCCCCAGATAGGCCGGGTCCGGTGACGCACGCCCATCACCACGCCGTCCGCGGTCCAGGCGAGAGCTTCCAGCTCGTCGGGCAGATGGCCGGCCGCGAGCGAGTGGTACCGGACCACGTCGTAGGGGCTGGGCAGGCCTGCGAAGATGTCCGTGCCGTTGTGGTGCACCGGGCAGACCCGGCCGTGCATCGGCTCCGGCGCGTGGACGACCTCGCCGCCGAACAGGTGGCAGATGCCCTGGTGGCCGAGGCAGACGCCGAGCACCGGCAGACCGCTCTCCAGGATCGCGCGCCGGCTGATGCCGAAGTCCCGCTCCCGGTCGGGCCGGCCCGGCCCGGGAGAGATCACGATCGCGTCGAAGTCCTCGAAGCGCAGCTCGGAGAAGTCGGAGCCGTTCTTCATCACCACCGGCGGGCGGCCGGTGGTCTCGCCGAGCAGCTGGTACAGGTTGTAGGTGAAGGAGTCGTAGTTGTCGATCAGCAGGGTCCTCACGGCGCACTCCCGATGACCAGGTCCTCCACCCGGCAGGTTTCCTCGATGATCAGGTCGTAGAGCCGCTGCAGGAAGTCCTGGCTGATCCCGTGTTCCTCGCCGAACCGGGCGGCGCGCTCCTGGACGATCCTGATCCGGTGCGGCTGCATCATGCGGACATCGTTATCGCGCTTGTAGTGCGCGATTTCCACACAGGTCTCGATGCGGGCGCGCAGTTCCTCGAGAAAACGCAAGTCAATGCTGTCGAGTTTCACCCGAAGCATTTCGAGTCCATTATCGGCCGGGTTGTCCGGCATGGGATTCCCTCCCCTGTTCGGCGCCCTTCCCGGAAGCTCCGGAAATACCTCTGTCGGCGCCTTGCTGACGGCCACGACTCTGCCCGCCCGCCTGTCGCCGTGGCCATGACCGCGATGGTTCGGATCGACGCAGTGCGTGAAACTCCGGGGTTCATAGGTGGCAAAAATGAACAAAATGCCCACGCTGTGGAGGGCTAGGAGGGCGATCTGGGGTGGATCGGCACGCTGAACCGGCTGGGAGGTGCCGCTGCCGAGCAGCGGCCCAGGTGCTTTCTCGCTGCATTTACCGCGATGTGTCCCGACATGCCTGGGTGGGCAATCGGACATCCGCAGCAGGGGTCCCTTGCCAAAAACCGCGTGATGAACTCATAGTTCGGTCCGTTCGGCGAATAGAGGATCCATTCGGACGGGGGCGTTGTGGAAATCCTGACCACGGGGGACAGGGAGGCTTCGGTGCGAGCAGCGGACGGAGCGCCAAGCCTCGTCGACCTGCTTTCGGCGCAGGCCCGTATCCGTCCCGACGAAATAGCCGTGGAGTACCGGGACGAGTCCCTCACCTTTTCGGAACTCACCGGACAGGCCACGGAGCTGGCGGTATCTCTGGCGGGCCTCGGGCTGCGGCGCGACGACTGCGTCGGTGTCTTCCTCGAGCCGTCCACCGCCCTGCCCGTAGCCGTCTGGGGCGTCCTGTTCGCCGGCGCCGCCTACCTCCCCCTGTCACCGGACTATCCGGACGAGCGGATCCGCGCCATGGCCGAGGACTCGCGCGCCACGGTGCTGCTCACCGAGGAGCCACTCCGGGCCCGGCTCGCCGCGCTCGCGCCGCCCGGCACCACCATCCTCACCCCGGCAGACACCGCCACCGGCCACCGTGCCGCCGGGGACGACGCGCCCGACGCCCCGGCGCCGGACAGCCTGGCCTACGTCATCTACACCTCGGGCAGCACCGGCCGGCCCAAGGGTGTGATGGTCGAGCACCGCAGCATCGCGCACCAGATGCGCTGGCTGGGCCGGACGTACGGACTGGGCCCGTCCACCACCGTCCTGCAGAAGACGCCGATGAGCTTCGACGCCGCCCAGTGGGAGGTCCTGGCGCCGTGCCTCGGCAGCCGGATCGTGCTCGCGGCGCCCGGCGCGTACCGGGACCCGGACGCCCTGGTCGACACCGTCGTCCGGCACGGCGTGACCGTACTGCAGTGCGTCCCGACCCTGCTCCAGGCACTCCTCGACTCCGACCGGCTGCCCGAGTGCGACTCGCTGACCCAGGTGTTCTGCGGCGGGGAGGCGTTGCCACGGCGACTCGCGCAACGCTTCATGGAGACCCTGCAGAAGTGCGAACTCGTCAACCTCTACGGGCCCACCGAGTGCACCATCAACGCCGCCACCTGCGCCGTGGACCCGTCGGCGGTCGCCGACGGCCCGGCCGGCGTCCCGATCGGAGCCCCGGTGGACGGCCTGGCCTTCCACGTACTGGACGAGCGGATGACGCCGGTCGCCCCCGACGCGGTCGGTGAGCTGTACATCAGCGGCGTGCAGGTCGCCCGAGGCTACCTGCACCGCCTCGACCTGACGGCTGAGCGCTTCCTGCCCAACCCGTTCTCAGACGACCCGGCGCACGCTGTGCTGTACCGCACCGGCGACCTGGTCCGCCGGGAGGACGGCGGCTACCGTTTCGACGGCCGGGTGGACCGGCAGGTGAAGCTGCGCGGCTACCGGGTGGAACTGGACGAGATCCGGCTCGCCATCGAGGCCCACGACTGGGTCAGGAACGCCGCCGTGCTGGTCAAGGACGATCCCGCGAGCGGCTACCAGAACCTGGTGGCCTGCATCGAGCTCAGCCCCCGCGAGGCTGCCCTGATGGACCAGGGCAACCATGACCGGCACCACATCTCCAAGGCCGGCCGGTTCCAGGTGCGCGCCCAGCTCTCCGACGGCGGTTGCCGTGACATCGAGGACCTGGCCGACCGCCGACGGGTCGACCTGCCCGGCCGCACCCCTACCGCCGAGCAGTGCCGCCGGGTGTTCGCCCGCAAGACCTACCGCTTCTACGAGGGCGGCGACACCCGCCCGGAGGACCTGCTCGCCCTGCTGGCAGCCCGAACCGCCGGCGCCGCCCCGCGGCGCCCCGAGCGCCTGAATGCGGACGAACTCGGTGCCATCCTGCGCTACTTCGGTCAATTCACCAGCGAGGAGCGATTGCTGCCCAAGTACGGCTACGCCTCGCCCGGTTCGCTGTACGCCACCCAGCTGTACCTGGAGATCGGCGGCCCGGACGGCTGCGCCGGCCTGGCACCCGGTCACTGGTACTACCACCCCGTGCACCACCGGCTGTACCTGGTCGAGGCCGGGGACGGACGGGGGAGCGAGCCCGGGATCCGGTTCCACTTCGCCGGCCGACGGCGGGCGATCGAGCCGGTGTACCACAACAACGTCCAGGAGGTCCTGGAGATCGAGGCCGGCCACATGGTCGGCCTGCTGGAGGAGGTGCTCCCCGCCCACGGTCTGGACGTGGTCGTGGCCCCGTACACCCCTGAGGTGATGCGCCGCCTGCACTGCTCCGAGGAGGACCACTACCTGGGCGCCTTCGACCTGGTTCCGTTCCGCGCGGACCGCCCGGACGTCCCGGTGGACGTGTACGTGCAGGTCCACCCCGGCCGGGTCCCCGGCCTGATGGCCGGTCAGTACCGTTATGCCGACGGGGAGCTGGAACGGATCGCGGACGAGCTCGTGCTCAAGCGGCACGTGATCGCCATCAACCAGCAGGTGTACGAGCGCGCCGCGTTCGGCATCACGGTGGTCAGCCCGGAGCCGGAGGGCCCGCGCTCCTACCTGGACCTGGGACGGAAGCTCCAGCAGCTGCAGATGAACGGCGCCGGCTTCGGGTTCATGTCCTCCGGCTACAGCTCCAAGACCGGCCACGACCTGCCCGCCGCCAAGCGGATGGCGGCCGTGCTGCGGGCGGGCGGGTGGCCGACCGGACCCTCGTACTTCTTCGTCGGGGGCCGGGTCAGCGCCGAGCAGCTCGCACACCGGGGCATGTACGAGGACAGCGTGCACATGCAGGGGCCGACCGAGATGATCAGAGCCGACCTGGTGGAGCTTCTGCCCGACTACATGGTGCCCAACCGGCTGGTGGTCATGGACCGGCTGCCGCTGACCGCCAACGGGAAGGTCGACCTCCGGGCGCTGGAGGCGTCGCCGGAGACGGACTTCGGGGCCGCGGACCGGCCCTTCGTCGCACCGCGGACCACCACCGAGCGGATGGTCCGCGAGCTGTGGCAGGCCGGGACGGGGCAGCAGGCCGCTTCGGTGCGGGACGACTTCTTCGAGTGCGGTGGCAACTCACTGATCGCGGTCGGACTGGTGAACCGGATCAACCGGGCTTTCGGCTGTGCGCTGCCCCTGCAGGTGCTGTTCGAATCCCCGACCATCGCAGAGCTGGCCCGGCAGGTGGACGGGCGGCGCGGTACCTCCTCCCGACTGGTGCCGCTGGGCGCCGCCCGCTCGGGCCGGCCGGTGTACTGCTGGCCGGGTCTCGGCGGCTACCCGATGAACCTGCGGACGCTGGCCCGGCGGCTGGACGCCGACCGCCCGTTCCTCGGCATCCAGGCCCATGGCGTCAACGCGGGAGAGGAGCCGTACGCCACCATCGCGGAGATGGCGGCGCAGGACGTGCGGGCCATCACCGAAGTCCAGCCGGACGGCCCGTACACGCTGTGCGGCTACTCCTTCGGCGCGCGTGTGGCCTTCGAGACCGCCCACCTGCTGGAGCGGGACGGCCGCCGGGTGGACCGGCTGCTACTGATCGCCCCCGGCTCGCCGAAGCTCCGCACGGTGGGCAGCGGCCGCGCCTCGTACACCGACCCGGCCTACCTGACCCTCCTGTTCTCGGTCTTCGCCGGCACCGTCACGGGACCGGCACTGGAGGAGTGCCTACGAGTCACCACCGACGAGGAGAGCTTCGTCTCCCACCTGGTCGAGCGATTCGACGGCCTGGACAGGGAGCTGGTCAGCCGGATCACCGCGGTGGTCAGGCAGACCTACGAGTTCACCTACACCTTCGCCGAGCTGCGGAGCAGGCGGATCCAGGCCCCCGTGACGGTCCTGAAGGCCGACGGCGACGACTACTCGTTCCTCGACGGCAGCACCGGCTGGTCGGCCGCCGAGCCCCAGATCCTCGAACTCGCCGCCGACCACTACGGCATCCTGCGCGAACCCGGCGTGGACGAACTGGCCCGCCTGATCACCCCCCGCCTCGGCACCACCGGGTGACCGGCCGTCGTCCCGTGCCATGCTCCGAGAGGATTCCAGATGACCGAGCCGGTCGGCCTGCGCGACCGGGGTGAAACACCCTCGTGGTGCGCAGCGCGCATACGGCGGACCGACCCAGCAGCGGGCAGGCTCGAGCAGGGGCCGCAAATGTGCAGCGGCCCCTCTGCCCGTTTCTTCAGGTAGCAGTCCAGAGCCGGGGAGATCGTCCTCGACGGCGACGAACGCGACGCCGAGGAAAGACTCCCTGTCAGCCACACACGGCAGTCCACGATCAGCCAACGCCCGGTCCCGCCGGACCGCCTCATCCTCACGGGGAGTTCACCATGCCGCACGTCAACATCAAGTACTTCGCGACTCCGGTCGGCGAGGAGCAGTCGGCCCGGCTGGTCGCCACGATCACGGCGGCACTGACGGAGAACCTGGGCTGCACCGAGGACGCCGTTTCGATCGCCCTGGAGCCCGTGGACCCGGCCGAGTGGAACGAGCGCGTCTACCACCCGGAGGTGGTGGAGCGGCGCGAACTGCTCCACAAGCTGCCGAACTACTGACGACGTCGTGCTCGGTGAGTCGTCGGGTCTCGCATGGTCGATCGCGGCCGGGCATGGGGAATGGGTCTCGTGCAGTGATCACCGGCAACCTCCGGATCACGGCTTGTGGCCGATGCGATCGCTGAACTGAGCGCCTACGTAGGGCCGTTGCCGCATAAGCATCACCAGGCCGAGCCGGCCTCTCGGCCGCGGAAGCGGGCGGTGTGCTTCACGCCACGTCGGTGCGGACAGGCACTCTTCGCAGCAGAGCCGTACGCCCTGTCCGCGCGGCACGAGGTGCACCAGGGGGTCACCGCCGCGGTCGGTGCCGCGGAGGTCCCTCCGCGCGGGTCGGGGGCGGGCAGCTGTGCTGCCC
>NZ_JBSGTX010000018.1:4130-115925 GCF_053607625.1 Streptomyces sp. NPDC055103 | reverse complement strand
CCAGACGGCGGGCCGACGTCCTCTTCGCGATGCTCCGCGACGGAACCTTCTACGAACCCCAACCAGCCAGGTCAGGCTGAATTGCCGAGAGCCCGCCGTGCTTCAGTCCACAGCCGCTCGAACTCCTCCGCGGAGATCTCGGCCGCCTGGGGCTGGTCCTGCCAGCCGTCCATGGGGCCTTCTGCGAGAACGCCGAACTGTCGTTCATAGCGGAACATCGCCGCGAGATCGTCGTGATCACGCAAGTGCAGGACCTCTTCCAGAGAGGCCGCCGTCACTGGCCGCGAATCCTTCCCCCGGACCTCGACCTGTCGCGCTGCCCAGCCTTCGTCATCGGCCTCGAAATACAGCCACAGATCTTCGTCCTCGTAGTAGGTCCGGAACCAGGTCGTCATGCCGCAATCCTGACCCACGACCTTGACCAAAGAGATAGGGGCACCCCCCCCTTAATGCGTATGCGAAATACCGCTTTGATAGTGTCGGATCGTGAGGTTGACGAAGTTCACCGACCTGGCGCTCCGTGCCGTGATGCGTCTGGCGGTCATCGCACAGGACGAGTCCGTCACCACGCGCGAGGTGGCGGAGTCGATGGACGTGCCCTACGCCCACATGGCGAAGGTGGTCACACGGCTCCAGCATCTCGGCGTGGTCGAGGCGCGGCGCGGCCGTGGCGGCGGCCTGGCCCTTACGGAGCTGGGCCGGCGCTCCTCGGTGGGCTGGCTGGCCCGCACCCTGGAGGGTGAGGAGGAGGTCGTCGGCTGCGAGGGCGATCCTCCGTGCCCCCTGCGTACGGCATGCCGGCTGCGGGGTGCGCTGCGCGAGGCGCAGGAGGCGTTCTACCGCGCGCTCGACCCGCTGACCGTGGCGGAACTCGTCGCCTCACCGACGGGGCCGCTGCTCCTCTCCCTCACTCGACACCCCTCCACCTGAACCGCGTGCGCTCCCCTTCCTCAGCGCACGCACCCCTTTAAATACGCAGATCATCTACCAGATTGAGAGTTCCCATGCTGTCCGAGCAGGCCGCCCCGGTCATCCGTGCCACTCTGCCCGCCGTCGGCGGCGCGCTCGACGAGATCACCGAGCGCTTCTACGCGCGGCTGTTCGCCGCCCACCCCGAGCTGCTCCGCGATCTGTTCAACCGGGGCAACCAGGCCAACGGCGAGCAGCGGAAGGCCCTGGCGGGTTCCATAGCCGCCTTCGCGGTGGCGCTGCTCGACCACCCGGACAGCCGCCCCGACGTCATGCTGTCCCGCATCGCGCACAAGCACGCCTCGCTCGGCGTCACCGCCGAGCAGTACAAGACGGTGCACGAGCACCTCTTCGCCGCGATCGTCGAGGTCCTGGGCGACGCGGTCACCCCCGAGGTCGCCCAGGCCTGGGACGAGGTCTACTGGCTGATGGCCAACGCGCTCATCGCCGTGGAGGCCCGGCTCTACCAGGAGGCCGGCGTCCCCGAGGGCGAGGTGTGGCGGCCCATGGAGATCGCCGAGCGCCGCGAGGAGACGGCCGACACCGTCTCCTTCGTCCTGCGCCACCCCGACGGAACTCCGACGGCCGCCTTCCGGCCGGGTCAGTACGTGAGCGTCCAGGTCACCCTGCCCGACGGCGCCCGGCAGATCCGCCAGTACAGCCTCTCCGCCGCTCCCGGACACCCGCAGTGGCGGATCACGGTGAAGCGGGTCGAGGGCGACCCGGCGGGCGAGGTCTCCTCGTGGCTGCACGCCCACGGCCGCGTGGGCACCGCCGTGGACGTGTCGGCGCCGTTCGGCGATCTGGTTCTGCCCGAGGGCGACGGCCCGCTGCTTCTCGCCTCCGCCGGCATCGGCAGCACCCCGATGCTGGCGATGCTCGACCACCTCGCCACCACCGGTTCGACCCGCCCGGTCGCCGTCGTGCACGCGGACCGCTCCCCCGCGTCCCACGCGCACGCCGCCGAGCTGCACCGTCTCGTCGCGGCACTGCCGCAGGCGACGCTGCACCTCTGGTACGAGGACCAGGCCGAGGACTCCGTGGCCCTGCGGGGCCGCGCCGATGTGACCGCGCTCGACCTCGCCGAGGGCACGACGGCGTACCTCTGCGGGCCGCTGCCGTTCCTCCGCGCGGTGCGCGGCGACCTCCTCGGCCGTGGAACGGCCGCGGCTGACATCCACTACGAGGTCTTCGGTCCTGACCTGTGGCTCGGCGCCGAGCGCTGACACCTCCCGTCTGCGCGCGTCACCCGGGCGGCCCTTTCGTCCGCGACTGATCCTCCCGGGACGGGTCCGTCAGCAGCCGGTCGACCAGATGTGTGAGTCGCCGCGGTCGTTGGCGGCGCCGTTGTAGCCGACCTCCTGCCCTGGGGCGAGACAGACGGTCATGCTCCCGCCCTGCCAGGCGCTCTCGTAGACCTGTACGTGGTCCTTGATCCCGGGGCCCGAGATGCCGTGATTGGCCCAGGAGGAGTCGGTGTCGGAGATCCAGCTCTCCCACCAGCCGTCGTCTCCGGCCCAGTTGGCACGCTGGCCGCCGAAGTTCGAGTCCTGCCAGACGCAGAACTCCCCGCTGGGGCATTCGGCGGCCCCCGCGGAGCTGGAGAGGGCGAGGCCGGCGGTGACGGCGAGCAGGGCCGCCGCGGAGAGGGCGAGGATGCGCTTCACGAGTGGTCGTGGCCTTTCTGCGGGTGAGTGGGTGCGGGCAGTTCGACTGCCCGCAGCAGTGCGCGGTCGCGCAGCTGCCGGTATGCGGTGAGCTCGTCGCGGTGCAGGTTCCGCACGACGACCAGCTCGACGGCCTCCAGCCGGGCACGGACGTCGTCGAGTCCGCTCTCCTGGGCGCAGCGGGCCGCGACGGCCGGGTCGGGAGTGGCGGGGCGTGGGCGACCGCTCGGGGTCGCGCATCGGGTCCAGCGGGCGAGCGCCTCCTGGAGGGCGGGGTCGTCGCGCATGCGGGCCTGGGCCTCGGCGCGGAGGTTGTCGACGGTGACCTGGGCCCGGAACCAGCCACCGGGGTCGCCGTAGAGTCGGCCGCGCGCGGCGGCGAGACAGCCGTCGTCATGGGCGGTGACGGTGGCGCCGGTGGCGAGCGTGACGGACAGTTCGCGCGGCCCCGCCCCGAAGAGCGCGGCCTGGAGGGTCCGGTCCTCGTCCGGGGCGCGGGGCCGTGCCGTGAGGGTGAGGCCCCGGTCCGCGAGACAGTCGACGACGAGCCGGCGCTCCGCCGCTTTCAGAAGACCGTCCTGGGCCGCCCGGGAGGCCGGAACGCCCGGCTTCCCGGAACTCTCCGGTCCGACGACGGTGCAGCCGGAGATGAACAGCGAGGCGGCCGCGGCGACGAGCACGCGGCGGGCAAAAAGCGTGCGGAGCATGGGGTCCCCCTTCGAACGTCCCTGGTCGGCGGGATCCGGTTGATCTTCCGGATGGCCCGGGAAGATCACTGCCCGGGCCCGGCCCGGCCATGCCGAGGCTCACTCGAACGAGTCGAACGCGCCGGGTTGCGCGCCGCTCAGGCGCCGTCGCGCTGCCGCGCGGAACGTCCCGGGAACACCCTGGGGGACCGGGGCGGGGATCCGGGTACGACAAAGCCCCGGTTGGACGGGGGATTCCAACCGGGGCCGATAGCCGTGATTGCGAAGAGCGGTCACCTCTGGGGGGGGACCTTGGGGACCGGGCCCCTTCGCAGTCACATACGTACGAACGGTAAACCTTGCCCGAATGTTCCCGCGTGGGCGATGTGAGTCACCTCACCCGGTTTCGACAGGTCTCGTCAGTCCTTCTCGGGGCCGTAGAGGACTCCGGGCTCGGCCTTGCCGGGGGCGAGGAGTTCCGGCACCGTCACGAAGGTGAACCCCCGGCGCTTGAGCTCGTCGATGATCGAGGGGACGGCCGGGACCGTTCCGTCGTAGATGTCGTGGAGCAGGATGATCCCGTCGCGCTGCGCCTGGTCGAGCACCCGCTGACGTATCAGAGCGGAGTCGGTGGTGGAGTAGTCCTTGGCGGTGACGGTCCACAGGATCTGGGCGAGGCCGAGCTCCTTGCTTACCTCGGACACCATGTCGTCGGTGCGGCCCTGCGGCGGGCGCATCAGGGTGGGCTCGCGTCCGGTGATCTTCTCTATGGCGGTCTGGGTGAGGGTCAGCTCCTCACGCACCTCGGCCTCGTCGAGGTCGGTGAGGATCCGGTGGCTCCAGGTGTGGTTGGCGACCTCGTGCCCCTCGTCGGCGATGCGCTTGACCACCTGGGGGTAGCGGTCGACGTGCTTCCTGCCGAGCAGGAAGAAGGTGGCGGGGACCTGCTTCTCCTTGAGGACGTCGAGGAGCCGCGGCGTGTCCTTGCCCGGCCCGGCGTCGAACGTCAGGGCTATGCACTTCGCCTTGGCGCAGTCGACGCGGGGGGCGCTCCCGCCCGCGCCCGCCTTACCGTCCGCCCCGGCCTTGCCCCGGGCCTCCTGCGGAGTGACCCGGTCGACTCCGCACCCGGCGAGTGTCAGCATCAGCGACGCGGCGGCGAGCACGACGACGGCCGTCCCCCTGCGGCCGCCCGGCCTGAATCGGAACATGGTGGAACCCGCTTTCCCCTGTGATGACTTCGTACGGTCGCCACCGCCTGGTCAGGACGGATCATGCGACGTCAAGGACTCTACACACGGTGTATACCGGTGATCACAGGGGGGTTCCCCGGACGTCTGCGGGCATGCGCGGGCCCCGGACGGCGCCCGTCCGCTCCGCCCGGGGCGTCCGCGCCTCGTCGCTCAGCGGGAGGCGAGCAGCAGGCGCGCCTCGGTCTCCTGGTCGCCGGAGACCGACTGCAGGGACCGGACGTCGAAGCCGGTGGCGAGCACGCGCTCGACCTCGTCGACGGCGTGGTAGCCGCCGGTGAGCGTGGCGCCGACGGGCGCGGACAGATGCGTGGGGCCCACGTCCTCCTGCCGTCCGGCCGCCGTGTCGAACGTGGCGACCCAGACCGTGGTGGCCGGGCCCTGTGCCGCCTTCGGGCCCGGGGTCTCCATGTCCTCCAGTTGATAGACACGGTCGAGAACGTCGGACACGGCCTGGGCGTCCTCCCGGCAGCAGTCGCTCAGCTGCACCGTGACGTCGGTGTCGATGTGCAAGTCGTACACGTCGCTCATCTCCTCGCGGCTCGCGGCGCTCTTCGCGCCACGCACGCTCGTGCCACGCCTCCAGCATCCCTCGCGGCACGGCGTCCCGCGACGTCCCGTCGCCTCTCGCTCAGCGCCGGCCGGTGATCGCCTCGACGCTGTCGGCCTCCGAGGCCGGTTTGTCGGGGCGGTGGCGTACGACGCGGGCGAAGCGGAGGGTGACGCCGGCCGGGTAGCGGGTCGAGGTCTGGAGTCCGTCGTAGGCGATCTCGACGACGAGCTCGGGCCGCACCCGCACGGTGAACCCGTCGTCGGCCACGGCGAGCTCACCGAGCCGCTCGGTCTGCCACCGAAGCATCTCGTCGGTAAGCCCCTTGAACGTCTTCCCCAGCATCACGAAACCGCCGCCCTCGGCACGCGCCCCGAGGTGAAGGTTGGAGAGCAGCCCGGTCCTGCGCCCGTGGCCGCGCTCGACGGCGAGGACGACGAGGTCGACGGTGTGGACGGGCTTCACCTTCAGCCAGGTGCGGCCCCGCCGGCCTGCCACGTAGGGCGCGTCCAGGGCCTTCACGAGGACGCCCTCGTGTCCGCGCTCCAGTGTCTCGGTGAAGAAGCGCTCGGCGTCCTGGACCCGCGCGGGATCGGCCGCGTCCGTGACGACGAGCCGGCGGACCCGCTGGGACGCGGGAAGCAGCCCGGCGAGGACGGCGTGCCGCTCCCGGCCAGGCCGGTCGATCAGGCTCTCGCCCTCGGCGGCGAGGACGTCGAAGAACACGGGCATCAGCGGGAGGGCCGCCCGCGCACCGGCGACGTCGGCACGGGAGCCCACCCGGCCGGCGATGGACTGGAAGGACGCGGGACGTCCGGTCACGGGGTCGAGGGCGATGACCTCCCCGTCGAGGATGAACGCGTCGGATGCCACGGCGCGGGCGATGGCGACCACCTCGGGAAGGCGGTCGGTGATGTCGTCGAGGGAACGGGTGTGGACCCGCACGTCGTCGCCCCTGCGGTGCACCTGGACGCGGATGCCGTCCAGCTTCTCATCCACGACGCAGGCGCCCAGGGCGACGATCGCCTCGGTGACGGAGGCGGCGATGTGCGCGAGCATGGGCTGCACCGGGCTCCCTACCCGCAGCGTGAACCGGTCGAGCGCGGCGGCACCGTGGGCCAGCACGGCCTGGGCGACCGGGGGCAGCGACCCTTCAAGCATGACGGCGCGCCGCAGATCGGCGGCGGGCACGGTGGCGGCCTTGGCGACGCCTTCCAGGGCGACGGCGTCGAGGGCCCCCTGCCGTACGTCCCCGGTGAGGAGCCGGAGCAAGAGCTCTTGTTCCTCACGGGTGGCGGCGGCGAACAGGGAGCGGACGAGCCGGTCCCGCTCCGCCTTGGCGCCCGCCCCGGAGACGGCGGCGAGCTCCGAGAGCGCGGCATCGACGCGGCCGAGCGTGAGACCGGGCTCCTCGGCGGGCGGGACGGCCGGCGGAACGACGTTCTTGAGGACACTCCATCCGACGCCGATCCTCCCCTGGGGGAGTCGGCCCGCGAGGTAGGCGATGACGAGCGGGCTCTCCTCGGGCACGGCCTCCGCGAACAGCTCGGCCAGGAGGCCGATCTTGCGCGAGCGCGCGGAGGCGGCGGCGACCTCCCGGGACACCTCCGCGACACGGGCGAGCAGCATGGGCCCATCCTCCCCACACGCCGTCCCCGGCGCACGCCGACACCCCTCCGGTGCCGTGTCAGGGCCAGGCCACCGGGCGCCTCCCTCTCCTGCCGCGCGCGGCACGGCCCGCCGTCCTGCGGAGGAGCCTGTCGAGCAGCCGGGAGCGGGGGGAGCCACCTCGCGGCGACAGGTCCGGCCCCGGACGCCCCGCGGGAAGCTCCTCGGTCACCGCCTCGGTGTCCCACGGAATCCCCGCGCGCGGGGGCCGCACACCCGGCAGCGCCGCGTCGGCCGGCCCCGGTCGCGGCTCGTCGGCCGGTCGCAGCTCGTCGGCCGGTCGCAGCTCATCGGCCGGTCGCAGCTCATCGGACGGTCGTGGCACGTCCAGCCGTCGTGGCACGGCGGGCGTTCGCAGCTCGTCGGACAGTCGTGGCACGTCGGGCGGTAGCGCCCCCTCAGGCCGTAGTGGCGCGGCGGGCGACAGCGGCTTCGCGGCTGTCGACGGCAGCGGCACGCGGGTCCCGGCCTCGCCGGGGTGCGGGGCGGATCGGTCCGCGCGCGCCTCCTCCAGGGCCAGGGCCAGGCTCGTCCGGTGCCAGAGGACCTCGTCCGGCTCGTCGGCCAGCGCGAGCCGATCGGCGACCGCGTTTGCCGCCGCCGACGCCGCGTGGCCGGACTGCGGCGGCGGGCGCAACCGGTCGAGGTGGGCGCGCTCGTACGGATCGACGACGACCTCGGCCAGGTGGACGGGGTGGAGCATCGAGGCGACGGCGGCCGCGCGGCCCCAGGGATCGTCCGTGGCCCGGAGCAGCAGGGCGAGCCGTCGAGCTCGCCAGTTCCGCGGCCTCGCGTCCTCGCCCGCGTCGAGACGTTCGCGCACGTCCAGGGGCAATCGCCCGGTGAGCAGGGCCGGATGGTCGAGGGCGAATGCGGTCACCTCGGCCGCGAGGTACATCCACACCACCGCCCGGTAGCGGTTCAGATAGAACCGCACCGGACTGAGGTGTCCCGTCCTGGCCAGTCGTGTGAACCGGTCAGGAGGCACCGCGAGCAGCGCCGCGGCCTCCCGGGTTCCCACCGCTCGGACCCGCTCGCGCAGGCCCTCGGGGAAGTCCGGCGCGGCCCTGAGCCGGTCGATCTCCGCCCGCTCGACGCGCCGTCGCTCCCCGCCGCCCACCGGCACCGTCCTCACCAGGCCCAGCTGCGCCGCGAGCCGGAACTCGACGCGCCTCAGCTCCAGTTCCTCCGCCGCCTGGCCCGGTGTCACCGTGCGCGCGCCTTCGTCCACCGTCATCACGTGGTCCTCCCCCGTACACCCGTGGCCTCTCGTACTCCGATAAGAGCCACGGTAACGCAGAGTGACGACATCGGTGCGGCCTGTGGACAACGCCCTGTGGACAACCCGCCGTCAGAACTCAGAACGCGGTGTCGCCCGGCCGTCCCGGCTGGCGTGCCGCCACTCCGAGGTGCTCGCCGACTCGGTTGACCAGCAGCGTCATCTCGTACGCCACCTGGCCGACATCCGCCTCCGCCGCGCTGAGGACGCAGAGGCAGCTGCCCTCGCCCGCCGCCGTCACGAAGAGCAGCGCCTCGTCGAACTCCACCATCGTCTGCCGGGCCCGACCTGCCCTGAAGTGCCTGCCGGAGCCCCGGGCCAGGCTGTGCAGGCCCGAGGAGACGGCGGCCAGGTGCTCGGCGTCCTCCCGCGCGAGACCACTGCTCGCGCCCGTCACCAGACCGTCGTTCGACAGCACCAGCGCGTGCTGTATGAACCCGACCCGTTGGGTCAGATCGTCGAGAAGCCAGTCCAGTCCCTTGTCCAGCGCCATGCGTGGTCCTCCCCCTTGGTGATACTTCCCCGTCGACCCGCAAGTCGTCAGGCTCCGCGTGTCGTGGCAAGCCTTACGCACTGTCGTGGACAGAGCAAGCACCCGCACCGCGCCTGCGCGCGCCGCCCGTCACCGGACACAGGGCCCCGGGCCTGCGTCGGGCGCGCGTCGGGCACGGACCGGGTGCGGATCGCCGCGTGCCCTCAGCCGACGCTGTCGAGGAGGCGGGCGGTGTGCATGCGCCCGGCGTACTCGACGAGGCGGATGAGCACTTCCTTCCCCGAGTCGCGGTCGCGCGCGTCGCACAGCACCACGGGGGTGCCCCGGTCCAGGTCGAGCGCGCGGGAGACGTCGTGCGCGCCGTAGGTCCGGGCTCCCGTGAAGCAGTTGACGGCGACGACGAAGGGAATCTTGCGGTGCTCGAAGTAGTCGACGGCGGGGAAGCAGTCCTCGAGGCGCCGGGTGTCGGCGAGTACGACGGCCCCGAGGGCGCCCTGAGACAGTTCGTCCCACAGGAACCAGAAGCGGTCCTGCCCAGGAGTGCCGAAGAGGTAGAGGGAGAGCCCGGACCGGATGGTGATGCGGCCGAAGTCCATGGCGACGGTCGTGGTGGTCTTCTGGTCGACTCCCCCGGTGTCGTCGACGAGTTCGCCGGCGCGGCTGAGCCGTTCCTCGGTCCGCAGGGGCCGGATCTCGCTGACGGCGCCGACCAGGGTGGTCTTGCCCACGCCGAATCCGCCGGCGACCAGGATCTTCAGGGCGAGGGCGGTGGTGTCCACGCCGTCGCCCGTGCCGGTACCGGTGCTCTCAGAGCGCTCGTAGGCCATCGATGACTTCCCTCAGGATTCTTTCGTCGGGGAGCTGTGCGGGGGGTACGGGCCTGCTGACACGGACGAAGCCCGATTCGAGGAGGTCGCCGAGGAGGACCCGGACGACTCCGACGGGCAGGTCGGCGTCGGCGGCGAGTTCGGCCACCGACTGCGTCTCGGCCCGGCACAGGGCGAGCAGGGAGCGGTGTTCGGGGCCCAGGAGGCTTTCCTCGGCCGCGCCCGGCGGGTCGTCGTCGACGACGACGAGGGCGATGAGGTCGAACCGCACGTTGCTGGGCCCCGGTCGGGTCCGCCCGCCGGTCATCGCGTACGGACGTACGAGCGGCCCGGCGTCGGCGTCGTACCACTGACTGCCCGGTGCGGACGGGCCGCCGCCGGTGCTGTCCTCGTTCATGGAGGTCTCCGGGTCAGCCGGCGGCCGGCGGGGTCACCGTGAGCCGCGGCGGGGTGTGCAGGTGCTCGCCGACGCGCTTGACGAGGCGGGCCATCTCGTAGGCGATGAGGCCGATGTCGGCGCTGACCGAGCTGAGGACCGCGAGGCAGGAGCCGTCCCCCGCCGCGGCGACGAAGAGGAATCCGTCGTCCATCTCGACCATCGTCTGGCGGACGCCGCCGGTGTGGAACTGCCGTCCCGCACCCTTGGCGAGGCTGTGGAAGCCGGAGGCGATGGCGGCGAGGTGCTCGGCGTCCTCCCGGCTGAGTCCGCTGGAGGAGCCGACGGCGAGTCCGTCGTTGGAGAGCACCACGGTGTGGCGGACCTCGCGGACCCGCATGACGAGGTCGTCGAGGAGCCAGTCGAGTTCACCGGACCGGTGATGGGAGATCCTCTCGTGGTCGATCATGCGTCGTCTCCTTCGAAGCGGGGGGCCGTGGGATGGATGAGGTCGTGGTGCGGCGCGTCGGGGGACTCGCCGCCGAAGCCGGTCCCGAGGGGGCGCCTGCTGCCGGGCGCCGCGCCGCCGCCGCGCTGCCAGCCGTCCTGATAGGCGGCCATCCGGTCCCGGACCTGTTCCGGGGTACGGGGGTCGGCGCCGGGTGCGGCGGGTACCGACACCGGGGCCGGCGCGGGTGCCTCGCGGAGCTGCGGTACGAGATTCGCCTGCCGTACGCGGCGCGGAAGATCACCCTCGGGATCACCGTGGTCGCCGAGGTCCCCGAGATCCCCGTGGTCGCCTGCCGGGCCGCGCACGCCGTGCCCGGCCGGAGCCGTCGGCGGCCGGGCGGGAGTCGGCATCCGTGGCGGCGGCGGAGTCGGTGGTACGGACGCCGAAGCCGGCGCGGCCTGCCCGGGAACGCTCGGACCCGGAACGGGCGCTGTCGGAACGGGCGCTGTCGGTCCGGAGGGACCTCGCTGTCGCAGGGCGGTGACAGCGGCGGGCGGGGGTGCCTGCTGCGGCCGCGCCGCCAGCGCGGGAACCGCCGTGGGCCGGGACAGGGGCTGCGGGCGGGACGGGGGGCGGGGGCGGTCCGTCGGCTGGGGCCGGTTCATGGGCTGCGGGCCGGCCGGCGGCTGCGGGGTGCCTCCCCGGGGCGCCGCTGCGGGGCCGAGCGGGAGGGTCGGCGTCGGTGTCCGGGGGCCCTGGGGGCGGCCGAAGCGGCGGGCCTCCGCGCGCTGTGCCTCCTCGTGTTCCCGCGCGGCGCGCGAGGCGTCCGCGGCGGAGCCGCCCACACGCAGGTCCCGCGCGCGCGGGTCGCCCGTACGGGCGTCGCTCCCGCGGGTCGGGTCGGCCGGTGGCCGTGGGGGCCCGGCGTTCCCGGCCGGGCCGGCGGCCACCGCACCCTCGGGGCCCGGACCGGTGGTCGCCGGGGTGCCGCGCCCGGGCGGCAGCGTGCCCTGGAGCAGGTCGGTCGGGAGGAGCACGACGGCCGTCGTCCCGCCGTACGGGGAGGTCCGCAGATGGACCTTGATGTCGTGTCGTGAGGAGAGCCGGCTGACGACGAAGAGGCCGAGGCGGTCGCTGTCGAAGAGGTCGAGGGCCTCGGACTGGGCGATGCGGGCGTTGGCCTCGGCGAGGGTCTCCCTGCCCATGCCGAGCCCGCGGTCCTCGATCTCCAGGGCGTAGCCGTTGCCGACGGGTTCGCCGCTCACCCGCACCTTGGTGTGGGGCGGGGAGAACTGGGCGGCGTTCTCGATCAGTTCGGCGAGGAGGTGGGTCAGGTCGGCGACGGCGCCGCCGACGACTGCCGTCTCGGGCAGTCGGCGCACCTCCACGCGCGCGTAGTCCTCGATTTCGGAGACGGCGGCGCGGACGACGTTGGTGAGGGGGACGGGCATGCGCCAGGCGCGGCCGGGGGCGGCGCCGGAGAGGATGATCAGGCTCTCGGCGTGGCGGCGCATGCGGGTGGTGAGATGGTCGAGGCGGAAGAGGTCGCCGAGCTCGTTCGGGTCGTCGGCGCGCCGCTCCATGCTGTCCAGGAGGTTGAGCTGGCGGTGGACGAGGACCTGGCTGCGGCGGGCGAGGTTGACGAAGACCCCGGAGATGCCGCTGGCGAGTTCGGCGCGTTCGACGGCCGCGGAGAGAGCCGCGCGGTGCACGGTGGTGAGCGCCTCGCCGACCTGGCCGATCTCGTCCTGGGAGACGGGACCGGGCGGTGCCTCGGCACGTACGTCGATCTCCTCCCCGGCGCGCAGGCGGCGCATGGCGGCGGGAAGCTTGCGGCGCGCGATCCCGAGAGCGGTGTTGCGGAGGCTGACGAGTTCGACGACGAGGCCTCGGCCGATACGGACGGAGATGACGAGGGAGGCGGCGACGGCGGCGAGGCCGAGCAGGACCGCCGCTCCGCCCATGCTGAGGACGCCGCCCGCGAAGGGGTCGGCGCGGTCGGCCGCAGCTGAGCGCGCCCCCGTCTCGAAGGCGGTGAGTCCGCTCCGTACGGCGGTGAGGGTGTCGTCCCAGTCGGCGGAGGCGACGGCCTGGGCGGCGGGGCGTCCGGACGCCGCGGCGAGGACGCTGTCCTCGGCGCGCACGAGGCGGGCGTGGTCGCGGCCCGCCGCGAGGCGGGCCCACTCCGCGCGCGTGGCGGCGGGCAGGTCGGCGGTGGCGGAGGCGATGAGCGTACGCCGGGTCTCGACCGCTCCGGCGAAGACGCGGAGCCGCTCCGGGGTGAGGTGCCCGGTGAGGTGGGCGGCGCCGAGAAGGGCGTCCTCGCGGGACAGCATCTCGTTCGCGCGGCCGAATTCGAGGAGCACGCGCGCGTCGGACCCCTGCTGGGTGTCCTGGATGCCGGTGAGGGCGCCTCCGACGGCGAAGCCCGCGGAGACGGCTGCGGTGTACTCCGCGTACACCTGGTCCCCGTCGGCGCGCCCGTCGACGGCCGCGGTACGGAGCCTGGCGAGGCCCTCGACCGTGCCGACGAAGCCGCTCACCCGTGCGGGGACGTCGCCGGGCAGGTCCCCGGTGTCGCCGACGGTGTGTTCACCGTCGAGGCGGAGGCGGTCGAGGGCCGCGTCCGTGCGGGCCATCCGGTCCTTGAGCTCGGCGGCCCGGGCGGCGCCGGGCGCCGCGACCTGGCGTACGGCGGCGCGCCGTTCGGCCTGGAGCGCGCCGATCGCGGCGGTCACGGGTTCGCGGATCTCGGCGTCGACGCGCTGGAGCTGGCGGAGCCGCGCGACGTCCTGGGCGGTGGTGACGGTTGCGAACCCCCACAGGGCGAGGAGCGAGACGACCGGGACCATCAGGAGCGAGACGATCTTCGCGCGGACCGTTCGGGGACGCAGTCCGCTTCGCGTGGGGCGACCCCGGCCGCCGGCGGTGTGGGGTTCGGGGGCGAGGGCATCCGCGACAAGGGTGTCGGAGGCGGGGGTGTCCGAGGCCGCTCCCCTTCGGGTGCCCGGCGCGGGCGGGGCGGGCGTGCCACCGGCGGTCGGGAAGGCCTCGGGGGTGGGGAAGGCCTCGGGGGCGGTGCGGTGCGGCACCGGCTCCTCGGCGGGTGGCCCGGCGTGTGCGCGTCGCCCGCGCGCGGCCGCCGGCGGCGGAGCCGTCGCCTCGGCGTCCTTGGTCTTGCGGGGAGTTCGCATGGGCTCCTCGTTCCGGCTGCGTCTGACTCTGGTGCGGCGGTCCTGCGTGAGCGGAGGACCGTGGAGGGGGAAGGCGGGGGGATGACGGGGCGGGGATGACGGGGTGAAGGCCGACGTGAGAGTGACGGAGAAGGTGAAGCTGACGGTCGAGGTGAAGTTCAGGTCGGGTCGGGTCGGGTGAGGTCGGGTGCGGTTCCGGTCAGGTCAGGTCAGGTCAGGTCAGGTCAGGTCAGGTCAGGTCAGGGTCGGCGGGCGGCCTCGGCGGCGCGGAAGCCCGGGGGCGCGACGTCCACCGCCCGCTCGTCCGGTTCGGTGAGGCGCTCGGCCGAGGCGTACGCGGCCCGCTCCCCCGCCGTCGGGGAGAGGGCGACGAAGGCGGAGGTGATGAAGAGGTACGAGCCGAGTCCGACGGCGAGAGGGAAGATGAACTGCATGACCGTGGCGCCGGGAAGAACGGCCGCGGAGGGGACGACGTCGACGTTCACCGCGAGCATGCCCGTGTAGTGCATGCTGCTGACGGCCGCGCCCATGACGAGCGAGGCGCCGGCCACCGCCGCCGGTGCGTGGATGTGGAGTGCCGCCCACAGCGCCGCGGTGGCGGCCACGACCGCGATCACGACCGAGAGGGCGACGAGCAGGGGGTCGTACCGGACCTGGCCGTGCAGCCGGAGCGCGGCCATGCCCATGTAGTGCATGCTCGCCACGCCGACGCCCGTGGTCAGTCCGCCGATCAGGAGCGACCGGACCCGGTCACGGCCGTAACCGACGACGAACACACCGACGCCGACGACGGCCATGGCGATGACCAGGCTGAGGATGGTGAGGGGAACGTTGTAGCGGATGTCGGTGCCGGTCACACCGAAGCCGAGCATCGCGACGAAGTGCATCGTCCAGATGCCGGTGCCGAGCGCGGAGGCTGCGGTGAGCAGCCAGTTCCGCCGCGATCGGCCGGTCGCGTCGAGCGCCCGTACGGTGCAGCGCAGCCCGAGGGCGGCGCCGATGCAGGCCATCGCGTACGACAGCGCGGGTGTCAGCCATCCGAAGGTGGCGTGGTCCAGGTGTCCCATGGCTCAGGGACGCTAGTGCGCATCGGGGGGCGCACCCGGGGCGCATTTCGAAAGCTGATGGAATATGACAGAGAGATGGTCCCGAACGATCACGCCGAGTTCGAACGTGCACACAGAACGTTCACACCTCCGGGTGGCGGAACCTTGGTGGATCATGAGCGCATGAGCGATGACCCCACACACGTCCGAGAGTTCTTCGGTACGCGCGCCGCCGGCTGGGACAGCAGGTTCCCCGACGACGGCCCCGCCTACGCCACCGCCGTGAGCGAGCTCGGTCTGCGCCCCGGTGACGCGGTGCTGGACGCCGGCTGCGGGACCGGCCGCGCCCTCCCGCCGCTCCGCGCCGCCGTCGGCCCGACCGGCACCGTGCTCGGCGCCGACCTGACCCCCGAGATGCTCGCCGAGGCGGTACGGGCGGGACGCGGCACTCCCGGGCAGGGGGTGCTTCTGCTCACCGATGTCGGCCGCCTGCCGGTGCGCGACGGCGCGCTCGACGCCGTCTTCGCGGCGGGGCTCGTCTCCCATCTGGCCGACCCCGTCGCCGCGCTGGGCGAACTCGCCCGGGTCGTCCGTCCGGGCGGTCGCCTCGCACTGTTCCACCCGATCGGCCGCGCTGCCCTCGCGGCCCGGCACGGCCGGCAGATCACGCCGGACGACCTGCGTGCCGAGCCCCGGCTGAGCCCCCTCCTCGCCGAGGCCGGCTGGCGGCTCGTCAGCTACGTGGACGAGGACGCGCGCTACCTGGCTCTGGCCGTCCGCGAAGGCTGAATCGCCGGAGCACGCCGGAGCGCGCCGCGGCACGCCCGGGCGAGCCGCCATGCGGAGGAAGGACGGCCCGGACACCCCGTCGTCCAGGGTGATTCTTCTGACGATCGGGTGATCACGCTGCCGGTGCGAGGAACTCTCTCCCCAGTTTCTGCAGGTCAACCAGGTGCATGACGTACTCGACGGGCTCGACGGACTCGACGTCGCACGTGACGGACTCGACGCACTCGTCGTCCGCACGAACACGTGCCCCGGGAGAACAGGAGGAAGAGATGCCCCGCTACAGATGGACGGGCGGTGTGGCCCTCGGCGCGATGGTGCTGGGGGTCACCACCGTGACCGGCTTCGCCCCGGCGCGGGACGGTGGTGAGGCCGGTGCGTCCGGGACGGCCGCGCACGAACGGAACGTGCGGGAGGCCGTGACGGCGGGCGCCCTGACCCCGGACACCGGCGAACGGATCACCGCGAGCACCCGCCCACCGGCGGACACGGGCGCGGGCGTGCGGGCGGTCGAGGGCGACGCGGCCGAGGACTTCGGGGCCCAGCACGTCAGGGGCCGGGTCGCGCGGGTCATGCCCGCCGCCCTCGCCCCCGTGTGCGGCAGCGTTTACGGCCGGGAAGTGACGTTTCCCCTCTTCGGCGACGTGACCGTGCAGGCCGTCGAGGAGGGCCGCTCCATGATCGGTTCCACCCTCGTCTGGCACGGAACCGTCGCCGGCGCCGTCGACCAGGACGTCGTCCTCACCCTGGACGGCGGCTGCGACAAGACGCCCGGCAACGAGATCCTGAGCGCACAGTTCATGCTGGGCGGCGACCTCTACGCCATCGAGCCGCTCGGTCCGGGCCGGGTGACGGTCGCTCAGCTCACGCCCCTCACCGATGAGGACGAACCGGCCACCGGCGCCCCGCCCGCCGCCGCGATCGCCGCGGAGGCCGACCACGGGAACAAGTCCGCGGCCGAGGACGACACCCGCGCGGCTCTCCAGGCGGCGGCCGCCGCGGCCTGCAAAGGCGGCAAGGGGTACGCCCTCATCGACACCCTCGTCGGGTACACCCCCGGCGCCCGCACCGAGGCCGGCGGCGACGCCCAGATCAAGGCCCTCGCGGCCAAGGGCGTCGCGCTCGCCAACGACGCCTTCTTCGCGAGCGGCACGAAGGTCCGGCTGCGGCTCGTCGGCACCACCCTGGTGACCGTGCCCGCCTCACTGGACGGGGTCACGAACAAGCTGCTCAGCGCGCTCGCGCTGCCCACCGACGGCGTCGCCGACAGCGTCCCCCGCCAACGTGACCAGTACGGCGCCGACCTCGTCTCGGTCATCGCCGCCGGCCGCGCCGCGGGCGGGCTCGGCTACACCCCGCCCGCCCCCGGCCCGTCCACGGCCGCCTGGGGCTACAGCGTCGTCGGGCGCTCCGCCATCGGCAACTACTCCATGGGCCACGAGATCGGCCACAACCTGAGCGCCGACCACGACCGCGTCACCCAGCCCGTGCAGCCCGAGAACGGCGCCACCGGGTACTTCCCCACCAAGGGCGACTGGTCGTCCCTGATGGCGTACGAGTCCAGCTGCCGCAAGGCCACCAAGGGCGCCTGCACCCGCATCAACCACTTCACCAACCCGAGCCAGAAGTACCGCGGCGAGGCGATCGGCATCCCGCTCGGCAAGCCGAACCAGGCGGATTCCGCCGACGTGCTGAGCAAGACGGGCTCAGCCGTCGCCACCTACCGCGCGGCGAAGACCTCGGACGCCATGTGCGCGGTCACCTCCTCGGTCTCACCCGCGGGCGCCGGCACCGTCCGGCCCGCACTCCCCGGCCCGTACCCGCAGGGCACGTCCACCGTCCACTCGGCGGTCGCCGCCAAGGGGTACGTGTTCAGCGGCTGGAAGCTCGACGGCAAGGCCGCCTCGGGCGGAGCGACCGGCTTCCGCGTGCCGGCCGGCGACCACTCCCTGGTGGCGCTCTTCAAGAAGGGCACCACCCCGACGTCGACGGTCACCACGAAGACCAGCGGCAGCGGCACCGTGAAGAAGGCCCCCGCCAAGCGCGCCGAGCTGGAGGGCGCCGACCTCCTCTACGAGGCCGTGCCCGCCGCGGGCTGGGACTTCGCGGGCTGGCAGCTCGACGGGTCGCACGCCGGTGACGACGACACCGTCGCGATCGACGTCGGCACGGAGGACATGGAACTCACCGGGCTCTTCGAGCAGAAGCGTCACGCCCTCAGGGTGGAGTGCGAGGGCGGCAGCGGCACCGTCTCCCTCTCGCAGGACGGCCCGTACTCGGACGGGGACACCGTCCTGGCCACGGCGGTGCCCGATCCCGGGTACGTGTTCGTGGACTGGCTGCTCGACGGAGAGCCGTACGGCGGTGACGAGGAGCGGGACCTCGGCGAGACGGCGGTCAGTTTCGACGAGGAGGGGCACACCCTGACGGCGGTCTTCGCCCGCGCGTAGGGCGTTCTCTGATCGGTCCTGACCGGAACGGTCCCCACGCGCCCTTCTGTCCCGGCACTTCGCTGTCTACGGTGGAGGTGCCGGGCAGTCGTGCCCGGGAGAGGCGGCGGGCGATGGCACGTGTTCCGGAACGACTCCGCAGGCTCCTCCCCTCCACCCGGCGGGCGCCCGAGACCGCCGCGCCCCCGCCACCGCGCGCCCGGCAGGGCCACAACCTCTTCGAGGCGGCGGCGGAGTACGTGGCCGCGTGCGCCGAGGACGACCCGGCCCGGGCGGAGGAGGCGGCGGGCCGGGTCTCCCCCGGTGCGCTCTCCTTCGGCGTCAACGAGCTGGCCTGCCGGGCGCTGATCGCCCTCGCCCGGGAGCGCGACGAGTCGCCGACCACCGTGGCCCGCTCGCTGCTCGGCCTCCGGGACGGCTGAGGGACCTGCGGCCGAGGCGGAGACGCCGGGTGAGATCCGCGCCCGGACACCCTCGACGCGCGGGTTACTCACTGGTTAAGGTGCGCCGACGACCAGATGGGGAGGCTGCCGTGGCCGGGACGGACCCGATCGCCGAAGCGCACGCCGCCGGTGGCGACGCCGAAGCCGACGCCGACGCTCTGTATGTGCTGACCGCGGCGCTGCTGACGCCCGCGCGCTTCCCGAGCGTGCTCGGTGACGACTATCCGGCGGCCTGCGCCGCGCTGGGGCTCCAGCCGTACGCGGACGGGTACGGGATCCTGTTCGGCCAGGACGGGCTCGGCGCGCGCTGGACGGTCGTCGTCGACGACGTGTCGCTCGTCGCGGTGGCCATCTCCTCCTGGGACTGCGGCATGGCCTACGACCTCTCCCCCGACGAGAACTCCGTGGTCACCGGGCTGCCGGGCTGGCCGCTCGACGTGGTCACGGCCGCCCCGGGCGTCCCCGCCCCGCACGACCCGGAGCCGGAGGAGGGTGATCCCGCCCCGCTGGTCCCGCCGTCCGGCGACGTGTGGGGACCGGCCCAGCGCCGGCTCGGCGCGGACGAGGTGGCACTCCACTGGGAGGCCTGGCGTGCCCAGGTGAACGACGAAGGCCAAACGAACAAAGGCCAAGGGAACGACGACGCCCAGGGGAACGAGGTCGCCCAGGGCGACGGGACGTCGGAGCGGTCCGAGGCAGCGGTCGCCTCCTCGGTGACCGGCCCCGACCCCGACCCGTACGACGGTGTACGCAAGGCCCTGAGCGAGCTCCGCGGCTATCTGGAGGAGGCACCTCCGGTGGGGCGGGTGCGTTCCCTGTCGGCGGCGGAGGCCGGCGCCCGTGTCCTGCGCGCGGACGGCCCCGGCTGGTCCTTCGTCGCCCGGACCGGCGACATGGCCTTCGTCCTCCTCGACGATCTGCCGCGCGAGGTGCTGCCCGTGGCCAGGGGCGCACAGCTGCCCGCTCTGCTCGACGGGCTCGACGCGATCGCGGTCCGTACGTCCTGAACCCGTCCACACCGAGCAACACACCTGGCAACACCCCGAACAGCATGCCCAGCAGTACGCCTCCCCCATGGGACGACGGCCGTAGGTGTGGTCCCGGACCATGGTCCGGCGGTGGTGATGCGCCGCACGATGGTGCGCCGCACCCCCTTTCCGTCGTCCCCACGGAGGCTCACCATGCGCCTGCTCCCAGGCGTTTCCCTGTTCACCGCGCTCCTGGCCGGGGTCACCGTCCTGGCCCCCGCGAGCCCCGCCGGTGCGGAGACCCCGGCCTCCGCGCACTGCGCGCGTCAGGAACGGCTCCACGTCCCCGGCGCCGAGCACCAGCGGTCCGCGTGCCTGACCGATCTGACGACCGCGGGGCTCGCCGGTACGCCGTACACCGACCTGGCCGACCAGGCCGGCCTCGCGGCGAAGGCGACCCGTAACCCCTCGGGGGTGCCCGGCATCCAGATCGACGGCTACTTCCCCGACACCTCGCGGCTCAACGCCACTCATGGCTGGGCCCATGACGCGCAGTTCGTGATCCGGCTGCCCGACGACTGGAACGGCGGGCTCGTCGTCACCGGCGCCCCGGGCACCCGGCGTCAGTACTCCACGGACGCGCTCATCTCCGACCGGGTCCTCGCCCAGGGCTTCGCCTACGCCGCCACCGACAAGGGCAACACCGGCCCGGACTTCTTCACCGACGGACGGGCCCCCGGCGACGCGGTGGCCGAGTGGAACCGCCGCGTCACCGAGCTGACGCGGGCCGCCAAGAAGGCCGTCAGGCAGCGGTACGGCAGCGCCCCGGAGCGTACGTACATGACCGGCATCTCCAACGCCGGGTACCTGACGCGCTGGCAGCTGGAGAACCGGCCCGAGCTGTACGACGGCGGGGTCGACTGGGAGGGCGTGCTGTGGACCGCGGACGGTCCGAACCTGCTGACGAGTCTGCCGGTGACGGTGGCCCGCTCCCTCGGCCTGGCCTCCGACGAGGACCTGGTCGAGGCGGGTTTCGCACCTGGGTCCCGTTTCCTCTGGCCGTACCACGAGAAGGCGTACTGGGGGCTCACGCAGAAGGTCTTCCGCGCCGAGTTCGACCCCTCGTACGATCCGGCCTGTCCGGGTGCCACGGCGGGGCGGACCGTGGAGGAGATCTTCGCGCCCTGCGCCTCGGACGCGTCGTACGACTACGCCACCCGGCCGGCGTCCGTCCACCGCGCGGTGGCGAAGGTCGCGCTCACCGGCCGGATCGGCAAGCCCCTCATCACGCTCCACGGCGACCTGGACACCCTGCTGCCCATCGCCACCGACTCGGACGTGTACGCCGGGATGGTCGACGCGCGGGGCCGGGGCGGGCTGCACCGGTACTACACGGTGCAGGACGGGACGCACACGGACGGCCTGTACGACACCTATCCGGACCGGCTGCGTCCGATCCTGCCGTGCTACCGCTCCGCGTTCGACGCGCTGACGCGCTGGGTCGAGGAGGGTACGCCGCCGCCCGCGGACCGTACCATCGCGCGGCCGGCGGGCGGTGACGTGGTCGACTCCTGCGCTCTGGAGGAGTGACGGAAGGGCTGGGACGGAAGGGCTTTAGGGACGACTCCGGCGAAGGGCTGGCCGGACGGAGAGCCCGAGGGTGCTGTCGCGTCGAGGAGCGGGGTCAGACCTTTTCCAGGGGGCGGTGCGGGCCCTCCGGCAGCTCGGCCCGGATCGAGTCGCCGGGCCGCACCTCCCCGCCGGTCAGCACGATGCCCATGATGCCCGCCTTGCGGACGACCTCGCCGTTCTCGCCGCGGCCGAGGACCTGCTTGAGCAGGCCGTGCCGGAAGTTGTCTATCTGGACGCAGGGGTTGCGCAGTCCGGTGACCTCCACGACGGCCTCGGCGCCCAGGTGGAGAAGGGTGCCGGTGGGCAGGCCGAGGAGGTCGATGCCCCGGGTCGTGACGTTCTCGCCGAGGTCGCCGGGCGCGACCTCGAAGCCGGCACCCGCCATGTCCTCGAAGAGCTCGGCGTGGATGAGGTGGACCTGACGCAGGTTCGGCACGGTCGGGTCCTTCGCGATGCGCGAACGGTGCTTCACCGTCACACCGGCGTGCACATCGCCTTCCACCCCGAGGCCCTTGAGGAGGGTGATGCTCTCCCGGTTGGGCTTGGTGAACGTGTACGTGCCGTTGCTGCTGACCGTCTGGACGGTGCCGTTGCTCATACTGAGGAGGTCCCCTTCTCCGCCGTGCTGTTCGGTCGTCGCGGGCGGCGCATACACCTCACCCGCACCGATGATCACATCGCGTGTGATCGCCGCTGACTCTACTCGGCGCCCTCGGCCCGCTCGGCGCGCAGGGGCTCGCCCACCTCGTGCAGGTGACCAAGGGCCTGGCGGTACGACTCGACGAAGCCGGTCTCGGTGTACGGCACGCCCAGCGCGGCGCAGTGGGCGCGCACGGCGGGCTGGGCCAGGCGGAGGTGGGGGCGCGGCATGCTCGGGAAGAGGTGGTGCTCGACCTGGTAGTTGAGTCCGCCGAGGAACCAGTCGGTGAGGGCGCCGCCGCGGATGTTGCGCGAGGTGAGCACCTGGCGGCGCAGGTGACCCCAGCTGTCCCCGTCGGCGTGCTCGTCCGGGCGCTCCATGCCCTTGTGGTTGGGGGCGAAGGCCATGCCCAGGTGGACGCCGAGCAGCATCTGGTGGAGGAGGGCGAAGACCAGCGCCTGGAGGGGGTCGAGGAGGGTGAGGAGCATGGCCGTGTAGCCGGCGAAGTGGGCCAGGAGCAGGGCGCCCTCGACGAGCCGCTCGCGCCGGGTGCGGCAGGGGCCGTTCTTCGCGAGCAGGGCCTGGACTCCGTACACCTTGAGGGCGATGCCCTCCAGGGTCGTCAGCGGAAAGAACAGCCAGGCCTGGTGGCGGGTGAGGAAGCCGTGCAGTCCCGTGCGGCCGGCGGTCTGGTGCTCGGCGAAGACGAGGATGTCGGCGGCGACGTCCGGGTCCTTGTCGAGGTGGTTCGGGTTCGCGTGGTGGCGGTTGTGCTTGTCGTTCCACCACTCCCGGCTCATGCCCAGGAGGAGGTTGGCGTGGACGAGCTGGATGATCCGGCTCGCCTTCCGGTTGCCGGTGATCTGGGCGTGGCCGGCGTCGTGGCCGACGAAGGCGGCGCGGGCGGAGAGCAGCGCGAGGGGCAGGGCGAGCGGAAGCGCCCACCAGGAGGAGCCGATCAGGGCGAGTCCGGTCACGACGGCGGCGATGCCGAGGAGGTTGACGACGATCCCGATGGCGTACCAGCCGGGGCGGTGTTCCAGGAGGCCCTGTTCCCTGACCGTCCGCAGGAGCGGGGTGAACTCGCTGCCGCCCTTGGCGCGGACGGCACCCCGAGCAGGGGCGGGAGCCTCGGCGGGGGCGAGCGCCGGGGGCAGGACGGTGGCCTGGGACATGGCGGGCTCCGGTTTCTGTGGGTCGGGGTGCTGGTGGGATCGGTGGGCGCCTCCACTGAAGCTACGGATCGGTGATGTTCCGGGGCCATGGCGTCACCACCCGTCCACCGTGGGGGGCGCACCGGGGTGCGGGGGTGGGGTTCGCCCCACCCCTCGACGAGGTGAGCCCCACCCCTCCGCACGGCCAGGTGAACTGTGGCGTGGATCACGCGCGGGGCGTACGCGTCGGCATGGCCGCTTGGGGTAACCTCGGCGGCTCGGTCGCCAGTAGTCAAATTTGAGGAATGCGTTGTCGCTGTCGTACGGACCCGATGATTCCGCCCACGAACTCACTCTTCGCCCCGCCGTCTTCCTTCCCGCCGATCCGCCCCGCGCGGGACGGATCGCCTTCTGGTCACCCGAGGGGGACGCCCTGTCGGCCGGCGTCCCCGCGAACGCCGAGCTCACGGTCGTGGACGGCGACAGCCTCAAGCCCGTGACCGTCGCCGCGCACGCCCTCTCCGTGCGGGACGCCTTGCCGCTGCTCGCCCGCGCCCGCGTCCGGTACGCGGACGGCGCCCTGCCCGCCGTCTCGCCCGCCGCCGCGTTCTGGGGTGCCGCGTCCCTTCTCGCCCTGGACCTCGTCGCGCGGGGACTGCTCCTGCCCGGTCTGACCCCCGGTGACCTCGACGGGTGGCGGGCCGGGCCGCTCGGCCCCGAGGAGCTGGCGCGTCTGCGGACCCTCGCCGCCTCGATGCCGCCGAGCGCCCACGCCGTACCGCTCTCCCCCGACGAGCCGCTGCTGCCCGAACCCGAGGCGCTGCTTCGCGCGTTCGCCGACGCGGTCGCCGACACGCTGCCGCGGACCCCCGCGGCCTCCCTCGCGGCCGGCGGACCCGCGTTCGCGGCCGACGCGCCGCAGCCGATCCCCGAACAGCGCGCCTGGGCCGCCGACGTGGCGGCAGGTCACGACGCCGGCGTCCGACTGTCGCTCCGACTCGAGCTCCCCGGCTTCACCGCCGACGCGAGCGAGCCCAAGGCGGCGAGCGAGGCGCCCGCCTTCCGCGCGGTCCTCCAGCTGCACGGCGTCGCCGACCCGACGCTGGTCGCGGACGCGGCGGAGGTGTGGGCGGGGACCGGCACGACCGCCGGCGCGTTCGGCCCCCGGGCGCGGATGGACGCGCTGCTCGCGCTCCGGCGCGCCTCCCGTGCCTGGCCGCCCCTGGCCCCGCTCCTGACGGCGGCCGTGCCCGACACCGTCGAACTCGCCGACGAGGAGGTCGCGGAGCTCCTGGGCCCGGCGGCCCGGGCCCTCGCGGCGACGGGCGTCCAGGTCCACTGGCCGCGCGGACTCTCCGACCGGCTCACCGCCCAGGCGGTGATCGGCCCATCGGTCGCGGAGGACGACGCACGCGGCACGCGGCACGGAATCGCCGCCGGCTTCGGTGCCGATGGCAACGCGCCGGGCACGGATGGCCGCGTACCCGGCGCGGATGGCCGCGTATCCGGCAGTGACGGCGACGCGGCCACGCCGGACGGAGCGTACGGCCCCGTCGGCGGCTCCCTGCCGTCCCTCCTCTCCGCCGACGCCCTGCTCGCCTTCAACTGGCGCTTCGCGGTGGGCGGGCACGAGCTGACCCGGGCCGAGCTCGACCGGCTCGCCGAGGCCGGACGTCCCCTCGTGCGGCTGCGGGACCGCTGGGTCCTCGTCGATCCCGCCGAGGTGCTGCGGGCCAGGGCCCAGCGGGACCGCGAGGTCACGCCGGTGGACGCCCTGTCGGCCGTCCTCACCGGCACGACCGAGATCGACGGCCGCCCCGTCGAGGTGGCGGCATCCGGCTGGCTGGAGCGCCTGCGGGAGCGGCTCGCCGACCCCGAGGGCGGCCGCGCGGAGGTCGAGCAGCCCGCCGCGCTCGCCGCGACCCTGCGCGACTACCAGCTGCGCGGGCTCGACTGGCTGCACCGGATGACCTCCCTCGGCCTCGGCGGCTGTCTCGCCGACGACATGGGCCTCGGCAAGACGATCACCGTCATCGCGCTCCATCTGCACCGGCAGACCAACCCCTCCTCCGCCGGGCCCACCCTGGTGGTCTGCCCGACCTCGCTCATGGGCAACTGGCAGCGCGAGATCGAGAGGTTCGCGCCCGGCACGCCGGTCCGCCGCTTCCACGGCGCCGCGCGCGACCTGGAGCAGGTCGCCGACGACGGCTTCGTCCTCACCACGTACGGCACCATGCGGCTCGACACCGAGCGGCTCGCCGGCCGGAGCTGGGGGCTCCTCGTCGCGGACGAGGCGCAGCACGTCAAGAACCCCTACTCGGCGACCGCGCGTGCGCTGCGGACGATCGGGGCACGCGCGCGCGTGGCGCTGTCCGGCACACCGGTGGAGAACAACCTCTCCGAGCTGTGGGCGATCCTCGACTGGACGACACCGGGGCTGCTCGGCAGCCTCGGAGCCTTCCGTACGCGCTTCGCCGCCGCCGTCGAGGGCGGCGGGGACCCGGCCGCCGCCGAACGGCTCGGCGCGCTGGTCCGCCCGTTCCTGCTGCGCCGCCGGAAGTCGGACCCGGGCATCGCGCCCGAGCTGCCGCCGAAGACGGAGACCGACCGGACCGTCTCCCTGACGCCGGAACAGGCCGGCCTGTACGAGGCGGTGGTGCGCGAGACACTGGGGGCGATCTCCGAGGCCGACGGGATGGCGCGCCGCGGGCTCGTCGTGAAGCTGCTGACCGGCCTCAAGCAGATCTGCAACCACCCCGCCCAGTACCTCAAGGAGGACCGGCCGCGGATCGAGGGCCGCTCGGGCAAGCTGGAGCTGCTCGACGAACTCCTCGACACGATCCTCGCCGAGGGCGCGAGCACCCTGGTCTTCACCCAGTACGTGGGAATGGCCAGGATCCTGGAGACGCATCTCGCGGCGCGGGGGGTGCGGACGCAGTTCCTGCACGGCGGTACGCCCGTCGCCGAGCGCGAGGCGATGGTGGCGCGGTTCCAGGCCGGTGACGTGCCCGTCTTCCTCCTCTCGCTGAAGGCGGCCGGGACCGGGCTCAACCTCACGCGGGCCGAGCACGTCGTGCACTACGACCGCTGGTGGAACCCGGCCGTGGAGGCGCAGGCCACCGACCGTGCGTACCGCATCGGTCAGGACCGGCCGGTGCAGGTGCACCGGCTGATCGCCGAGGGCACGATCGAGGACCGGATCGCCGCCATGCTCGACCGCAAACGGGAACTGGCCGACGCCGTTCTCGGGACGGGCGGGGACACCCTGCCGGAACTGACCGAACTGACCGACGCGGAGCTGGCAGAGCTCGTACGGCTGCGAGGGGACGGACGATGAGCGGGTACGGACACGGGCACGGTCTCGGGCACGGGGGCGACGAGCGGACGTTCGAGGCGCTGCCGCCCGCGCAGGGCGGGGCGTTCACCAGGACCTGGTGGGGCCGGACATGGCTGAAGGCGCTGGAGGACACGGCGCTCGACGGCCAGCAGCTCAAGGCGGGGCGCAGGCACGCGCGCGCGGGGGCGGTGGGCGCCGTGTCGGTGCTGCCCGGCCGGATCACCGCGATCGTCAAGGACCGCGACGGGACGGCCCACCGCAGCGACGTGCTGGTGCGGGAGTTCACCGAGGAGGAGTGGGAGCGGCTCCTCGATCTGGCCGTGGACAGCGCCGGTCACATCGCCGCGCTCCTCGACCGCGAGATGCCGCCGCACCTGGTGGAGGACGCGGCGATGGCGGGGCTCGACCTGCTGCCGGGCGTCGGCGACCTCGATCCGGAGTGCGGCTGCGAGGCCTGGGACCACTGCCCGCACACGTCGGCGCTTTGCTACCAGGTGGCGCGGCTGCTCGACGAGGACCCGTTCGTCCTGCTCCTGATGCGGGGGCGCGGGGAGCGGACCCTCCTCGACCAGCTCCAGTCGCGTAGCGCGCGGCGGGCGGCGGCGCCCTCGACGAGCGGCGGCCGGAACGGAGCCGGAGGCGCGTCCGGGGAGGGGGCGCCCCCGGAGGGTGCCGGCGGCATGCCGGGCGTGTCGGCGGCGGAGGCGTACGCGGCGCGGGACATCCTGCCGCCGCTGCCCGCCCCGCCCGGGGCCCCTTCGGCGCCGGGCGAACCGCCCTCCCTCGACACGGAGACGGAGCCCGAGCCGGGGGTCGACCCGACGGCGCTGGAGTACCTCGCGTCGGATGCGGCGGCCCGCGCCCACCGGCTGCTCGTC
Organism: Streptomyces sp. NPDC055103; assembly: GCF_053607625.1. NCBI lineage: Bacteria > Bacillati > Actinomycetota > Actinomycetes > Kitasatosporales > Streptomycetaceae > Streptomyces > Streptomyces sp. NPDC055103. The sequence goes on along the minus strand of NZ_JBSGTX010000018.1, from coordinate 89,181 downwards.
GCGGCGCTCGGGGGCGGCGGCGGACCGGAGCTCGCGGAGCCGCCGCTGACGGTCGCTCAGGACGCGGTGCGCCTCGCGGCGGGCTCTCCCGCGGCCTGGATCACGGCGCGGCTCGCCGCCGGTTCGGGCAGGTCGCGGGCGGATCTGGACGCGGCCACGCGCGCGTGGCGGTTCGGCGGCGGCGCCGCCCTCGCCGTACTGGAGGAGGAGTGGACGCCGGACGCCGAGACCCTCGCCCGGGCCGCGGCCCGGCTCGCCGAGGCCTGGGAGGACGACGAGCGCCCGGTGCTGCGGCGGACAGCCGGCGCGCGCTGGACGGTCGTGGGCGCGGAGGCGCAGCTGCGGCTCGGCCCGGACGACCGCTGGTGGCCGTACCGCAAGGCGGCCGGCCGCTGGTCCCCCGCGGGCCCGGCGGACCGCGATCCGGCGTCGGCCCTGGCCACGGCCATGGGCACGGCCACAGGCACAGGCACAGATACGGCCACGGCCGCAGGCACCGCCGGGGGCGGCACGGCCCTCGGGGCCGACCTCGCTACTGGAGGAGGCCGGTGAGCTTGTCGCCAGTGGCGGCCCGAACGACCAGGCTGCAGGCGACGGCGTCGGAGCCGAGGAGATAGCTCGTGCGGTAGGGGTACTGGACGAACGTCGTCCACCGGGTGCCGAGCGGCTGGCGGGCGGCCTTGGCGCGGAGCGGTTCGCGGCAGAGTTCCGTGGCCGCTTCGCGCAGCCGCTGGTCGTCGGCGTAGGTACCGGTGAGGCGCGGCCGGGCGACGAGCTCGGCGTCGTGCGGCGTGTCGCAGTCGCGCGGGAGGGCGGTGCCCGGCGTGGCGCGGTCGATGTCGAAGCAGTCGCCGACGCGCAGGGCCTCGAAGGAGACGGGCCGGGTGGCGGGACGCGTACCCGTCGGGGCTGTCGACGGGGTCGACCGGGTCTCGTCGGAGGCGGTGCCGGGCGTCCGGGCAGTCTGCGGAGAAGCGCTTTCCCCGTGCGGGGCGGAGCGCTCGTCGGGCGCTGTGGGCGTCGGCGTGTCGGCCACGGCACCGCCCGTCGCGGGCGCGCCGGTCGACGGCCCGTCGGTCGATGCCGTGTCGTTCGACGGCGTGTCGGCCCCCGGGGCGGTCGTCCCGACGGCGTCCTGCCCGCTGACGACCGGGGACGGTACGGCCACCGGGCCGCCGCCCGGCCGCCCGTCGGCCGATCCTTCCCGGGCCTCCCCGCCACCGACGGCCATGAACCCGCCTACGACCAGCCCGGCCAGGACCAGCGGAACGAGGGGAACGCCCAACCAGCGGGCCCGCCGCGCCGCCGGCCCCGGCCGGGGCGCCCCGAGACGTACGACACGCGACCAGGCCACGGCGGTCAGCCGCTCGGCGGCGTACGGCTCGGCGGAGTAGGGCTCGCCGGCGTCGGAAGCGACTGGCTGGGGCACGGCGGAGTAGGGCGGGGCTGGGTCGGACGGAGCGGAGTGGGGCGCGGCTGAGTGGGGATCAGCCGGTCGGCGGTCCGGTGGTGGAAGGGCGGTCGGCTGGTGCGGCACAGTCACCAGGGTTGCCTGTCGGCGGCCGTGAGGCGAGCGATCCGGGGCCGTCCAGCACGGCCTGTACGGAATCGTGACCATCGCCGGCCACCGATTGTCCGACGATCGCCGGAAAAGCCCGTCCCGGCCGACCGCTTCTCGCCGGCGTAGGCGAGACGTCGCCACCGCCCCGCGGCATCCCACCGCCGTCCGCCGACGTACCCGCCATGGGTGCCCCATGGCCTGTCTGGCCATGGGCGTCGGACAGGCCCTAGAGACCGAGCTGGCGCTCCGCGCCCTCGACCGTCTGCGCGAGGAGCACGGCGATGGTCATGGGGCCGACGCCACCGGGGACCGGGGTGATGAGGGAGGCGCGCTCGGCGGCGGACGCGAAGTCGACGTCGCCGATGTTGCCCGGGTTGTAGCCGGCGTCGATGACGACGGCGTCCGGCTTGATGTCCTCGCCCTTGATGAAGTTCGGCTTGCCGACGGCCGCCACCAGGATGTCGGCCTCACGTATGACGGAGGAGAGGTCCTTGGTACGGGAGTGGCAGTAGGTGACGGTCGCGTCGCGGCCGAGGAGGAGGAGACCGGCCGGCTTGCCGAGGATCGCACTGCGCCCGACGACGACGGCCCGCTTGCCGCTCAGTTCGACCTCGTACGCGTCGAGGAGACGCATGATGCCGCCGGGCGTGCAGGAGACGAAGCCGGGCAGACCGAAGCCCATGGCGGCGAAGGATGCCATGGTGACGCCGTCGACGTCCTTCTCCGGGGCGATGGCCTCGAAGGCGGCGCGCTCGTCGATGTGCGGGCCGACCGGGTGCTGGAGCAGGATGCCGTGGACCTCGGGGTCCTCGGACAGCGCGGTGATCGCCGCGACGAGCTCCTCGGTGGTCGTGGTGGCGGGCAGCTCGACGTGCCGGGAGCGGATTCCGGCCCTCGCGCAGCGGTTCTGCTTCATCTTCACGTACGTCACGGAGGCCGGGTCGGCGCCGACGAGGACGGTCGCGAGGCAGGGCGTGACACCGGTGCGGCGGGTGACCTCGGCGGCGCGCGCGGCGGTCTCCTCGACCGTACGGCGGGCGAGGGCGGTGCCGTCCATGAGGGTGGCGGTGCTGGTGGACATGGCGACTCCTGGGCGTCGTGTCTGACGGGTGGTTCGCCCAGGCGCACGGCATCGGCACGGTCACACCCTCCGGGTGCGCTCCGCCCGGGCCGCTCCCCGGTGGTGATCCACCTCAAGCGCCAGTCACGGCCCGGGACCACTCTACGTGCTGCGCTCGGCGTGCTCCGCGCGAGGCGCCGGGGGCCGGTCCCGGACACCGCGCATATGCCGTGGTGCCGGGGCGCCTGTCGGCGGCCGGTACGCGCACGACGATGGGCCCCGACGACCGGGACGACCTCGGCGGGGAGGCCGAGTTGAGCGATGCGTGGGTGGCCGGGGTGGCGGCTCGGACGCACGGACGTACGGCGACCGGCCCCGGCCCGGACCCGGTGCGGCCGTTGGTGGCCGCCTCGTGGCGGCGTTCTGTACGGGCGCGGGTGAACGAGGAGGGCGCGGCGCCGGTCGAGCTGGACGAGAACGAGCTGGCCGCGCACCGGGACGCCCACCCCCTGTCGGCGGCGATGCCGGTGATCCGGGAGCTGATGGGGACGTACGCGACGGACGGGGAGCATCTGCTCGCGGTCTGCGACGCCGCCGGGCGGATGCTCTGGGTGGAGGGCCATCCGGGCACGCTGCGGAAGGCCCGGGCGATGAACTTCGTGGCCGGGGCCCGCTGGTCGGAGTCGGCGGCCGGGACGAACGCTCCCGGGACCGCGATCGCCGTGGACCGGCCGGTGCAGGTGGTCTCCGCCGAGCACTTCCGGCGGCCGGTGCGGGCCTGGACGTGCGCCGCCGCTCCCTTGCACGATCCGCTGTCCGGGCGGGTGATCGGCGCGGTGGACATCACGGGCGGGGACCGGCTCGCGCATCCGCACGGCCTCGGCTTCGTCCAGGCGGTGGCGCGGGCGGCGGAGTCCCAGCTCGCCCTGCTCGGCCCGCCCGCCCGGCCGGACGGGCTCCGGCTCTCCGCGCTCGGCCGCGACGAGGCGGTGCTCTCGGTGGCCGGGCGGCGGCTCCGTCTGTCCCGCCGGCACAGCGAGATCCTGGTGGTCCTCGCGCACCGCCCGGAGGGCGTGGCCGGCGACGAACTCCTGACGTTGCTGTACGAGGACGAGTCGGTCGCCCCGGTGACGCTGCGGGCGGAGCTGTCGCGGCTCCGCGCGATCCTCGGCCCGGACGTGCTGCGTTCGCGCCCGTACCGGCTGGCGGGGTTGGTGGACGCGGACTTCGCGACGGTCGACCGGCGGCTCGCCTCGGGGGCCGTCTCGGCGGCGGCCGGCGAGTACGCGGGCCCGCTGCTTCCGGCCTCGCTCGCGCCCGGGGTCGTACGGCTGCGGGAGCGGCTCGCGGACCGGATGCGGGCGGCGCTGGTGGACCGGGGCGACCCGGGGCTGCTCGCGGACTGGGCGTACAGCGCGTGGGGTGAGGAGGACGTGGCGATCTGGCGGGCTCTGTGCGCGGCGGTCCCGGCGCCTCAGCTCCCTCCCGTACGGGCGAAGCTCGACTCCTTGGAGGCCGAACTGACCTTGGGTGCAACGGGCTTGCAACATACGGGTGCGCAGACTCGGCGATGAGCGCCGGCCAGGGACGGCCGGCGCGCCCGAGGGAGGCCATGCCCATGACCCGTTACGCCGCACCCGGTACCGAGGGCGCGCTCATGTCGTACGCGGACCGGTACGACCACTGGATCGGTGGCGCGTACGTCGCCCCGGCGCGCGGCCGGTACTTCGAGAACCCGAGCCCGGTCGACGGCCGTGCCTTCACCGAGGTGGCCCGGGGCACGGCGGAGGACGTGGAGCGCGCGCTCGACGCGGCACACGCGGCGGCCCCCGCGTGGGGCCGGACGGCACCGGCGGAGCGCGCGAACGTCCTGCTGAGGATCGCGGACCGTATGGAGAGCAACCTGGAGGCGCTCGCGGTCGCGGAGAGCTGGGACAACGGCAAGCCCGTCCGGGAGACGCTCGCCGCCGACATCCCGCTCGCCATCGACCACTTCCGCTACTTCGCGGGGGCGCTGCGGGCCCAGGAGGGTTCGCTGAGCGAGATCGACGACGACACCGTGGCGTATCACTTCCACGAGCCGCTGGGCGTCGTCGCGCAGATCATCCCGTGGAACTTCCCCGTCCTGATGGCGGTCTGGAAGCTGGCCCCGGCGCTGGCGGCGGGCAACCCGGTGATCCTGAAACCCGCTGAACAGACCCCGGCCTCCATCCACTTCTGGCTGAGCCTGGTCGCGGACCTGCTGCCGCCGGGCGTCCTGAACATCGTCAACGGCTTCGGCGAGGAGGCCGGCAAGCCGCTCGCGTCCTCACCGCGGGTGGCGAAGATCGCCTTCACCGGCGAGACGTCGACGGGCCGCCTGATCATGGGGTACGCCGCCGAGAACCTCAAGCCGGTCACGCTCGAACTCGGCGGCAAGTCCCCGAACATCTTCTTCGACGACGTGTGGGCGGCGGACGACGACTTCCGCGACAAGGCCCTCGAAGGCTTCACGATGTTCGCCCTGAACCAGGGCGAGGTCTGCACGTGCCCGTCGCGTGCTCTCGTCCAGCGCGGCCACTACGGCGAGTTCCTGGAGGCGGCGATCGCCCGCACGGAACAGATCGTCCCGGGCCACCCCCTGGACACGGCGACGATGATCGGCGCACAGGCCTCCGCGGAACAGCTCCGGAAGATCCTCTCGTACCTGGAGATCGGCCAGCAGGAGGGCGCGAAGATTCTGGCGGGTGGTCAAGCTGTCTCGTACGACGGCGACTTGGCGGGTGGCTACTACGTCCAGCCGACGATCTTCGAGGGTGACAACCGCATGCGGATCTTCCAGGAGGAGATCTTCGGCCCGGTGGTGGCGGTCACGTCCTTCACCGACTTCGACGACGCGATCCGCACGGCCAACGACACGCTCTACGGCCTCGGCGCGGGCGTCTGGACCCGCGACACGAACACCGCCTACCGCGCGGGCCGCGCGATCCAGGCGGGCCGCGTCTGGACGAACTGCTACCACGCGTACCCGGCCCATCCGGAGTTTGACACACCTCCATAAGGATCGTCTACTCTCCACCTACAAGGCTGCCTCCTGCGACGACGTGGAGACGAACGTGATCGGGCACGAGATAGACGACAGGCCCTTCGCCCACCCGGATCTTCCGCTGGGCGGGTACTGCCGCATCTCGGATGCCGACCTCGCGGACATCAGGGCCGCCCTCAAGGACGGCCGGATCACCCAGGCGGAAGCGGAGGAGTTGGAGCGCAAGGGCGTCCTCAAGCAGAAGGACGACCTTCGCTGGCTGGCCAGGAAGCACGACCGTGAGATCGTCTTCTACGAGGACAACAACCTCTCCGCCTTCAAGAAGAACGTGAACCGCCCCGACTTCCAGAGGGCTCTGAAGGACCTGCGGGCGGTCCGGATCGCGGGAATACTGTCATACGACATCGACAGGTGGGCTCGTCAGCCTCGGGATCTCGAAAAGTCCATCGACATCTACGAGGACTCCAAGAAGAGGCTGATCTTCGACACCATGTCGGGTCAGAACTTCGATCTCTCGACGGCCGATGGCCGCTTCTCGGCTCGCCTGTTCGTCTCGATCGCCAACAAGTCGTCCTCAGACACATCCCGGCGCCTCATCCGAGAGAACAAGCGCAAGGCCGCGAAGGGTGAGTACCACGGAGGCACCCTTGCCTTCGGGTGGGACACCGAGGACCGCGAAAAACTCGACGCGAAGGCCGCGAAGCTGACGAACGAGATCATCGACATGCATATGGCAGGCGACGCCATAGCCACATGCATGAATCATCTGCACGCGAACGGTGCAGTGAACCCGAACACCGGCAAGCCCTTCACGTGGGCCGGCACAAAGACCTTGATTTTCCGAGCCCGGAACTTCGGCATTCGGATCTATAAGGGCAAACCCCAGATGGACGACGAGGGCACCTACGTCATGGGCCCCTGGGCGCCGTTGGTCGTGGACGCAACGGGTGAGCCAGACTGGAATAAGTGGGAAGCCCTTCAGGCCATCCAGTCCGGGGCGCTCGAGCCCGGCGAAAAGATGCTAGTCAAGTACTTCCTGTCCCGGATTGTGCGCTGCGGTCGATGCCTGTTCCCCATGGTGGGTAAGCCGACGTGGGTCCGGGGCAAGAAGACCGACGCCTTCAACTACAACTGCAACAAACAGCACCCCGACCAGTGCGGCGCCATGGGTATCGCCGGCCTGCGAGTGGACACGCTGATCAAGGATCTGATCTTCGGCATGGTCGAGAAGGCCGCGAAGGAGCGGAAGACCCTGGAGCCCCCACAGAAGCCCTGGGAGAAGGAGGAGGAGTTCCAGGACGTCCTGGACCAGATCAAGGAACTCAAATCCCTCTGGGAGGCCAAGAAGGTGCGGGCCTCTTCCTACGTGGCGGCCCTGGACGACCTTGAGGCCCGCAGGGACGAGCTGAAGGCGGAGCGAGCCATGTCACTGATCCCCCCGACGATCAAGGCCCTGTCCCCCGAGCTCCTGAAGAAGGGTTGGGGCGGCATCTCCCTGGAACGTCAGCGGCTCATCGTGCGAGAGATTCTGACGGCTGTGATCATTCACCCGTCACCCGGGGGGAAGGGTGGGGGGTTCGACGCATCACGCGTCGAGCCTGTATTCCGCTAATCGGCCGATTCGAGGCCCATGAGCTCAAGTATCCGCTCGGCTTGCTCCGCACCTAGCTCAGGGGCTCGTTCGAGCCACCGAGTCAGCCACTCGTCATGGGTCACAGCACCACGCCCCGATTTCCTTCAGGTGACTCCGGAGGCGCGGTAAAATCTATCGCTACAGAATCCAGGTGAACGATGGTCAAGGCAAAAGACCCAGGCATTTCACGGGCATCTGGGCGCTGCAGAATAACCGGGCAATGCGAGCAGATAAGAATGGACAGGTTGGGTTTCACGATGCCCCTCAAGGGTGCACAGGCCAGTGCTGATCCACTGCCTTCAGGACTCCGGCCGTTCGCGATGCTCCACCGCCAAGTGCAGCGATCGCCGAACACGCTCGATAGTCCGCACAATCCCCGGTTTCGGAAACCGGGGATTGTCACCTATATTGCACCCCGCACCTGCCACCTCGGGGGCACGCAAGGTATCGCCATGTCTAGCCGGCCTTCTCGGCGAGCCGGGGGGCCAAGGTAGCGACACCGCTGATTGCGACTGGCGACACGGACCGCGCTGCAGTGGTGGCCGCGAAGGCGCTGGACGAGGACGGGCACCTATGGTGCCAGGGTGTGTCCGCCGGCCACCCAGCAGATGCGGCCACTGGTGGAGCAACTACCGCTGAGTCCGTCCACGACGCCCACACCAAACAGCGCACCCGCGCAGAACACAAAGCCAGGCCAGTGCGCGGCGAGGTTGAGAATCGACAAGATAGGCGGCATGCGCATTCTGTTGCACGGTGGTTCGTGGTTCCTCGGTCGATCGGAATCCCAGGCTGCCCTCGCGCGTCGTCGGTTTGTCACGCAGTGCCGTGCTCGCCGCCGTCCTGCTCGGTCGCCGACTCTCGACCTGCCTCGGGGCACGGTTCGTGCCGCCGCCGGCCGAGTACCAGGCCTGAATCCCCTTGCCCGGACACAGCCCATCGGCTAGCACCGCGCCGGGGAGCAAGCGGTTGATCAACCAACAGCACGCCAACCCCAGGGCCGCGGGCCCTTCCGTCCTCGTAGGCAGTCAACTCTGTTCACCGCTTCGGCCCTCGCCGACGGATCGAAGTCCGCGACCTGCAGGGCGAAGGTCACGAGGCGGAGTTCACGGATTCCGCGGAGCGTCGGGTAGCCGGGCCAGTCCATGACGTCGTACCCGTAGTGGTCGCAGTAGGCCCGGTATCTGTCGGTGGATAGGCTCCCGAAAGTGTCGGCCGCGATGGCGGTCGACGTGAGGTCCCACTCCGGGGGGCCGACGGATGTTCGTTCGTAGTCGAGGAGGACGGCGCGTCGCGTAGGAGTTTTGATCACCGCGCAGTTCCCCGTCCATGCGTCTCCGTGGACCACGCAGTCCCCCCGACCGGCGGGCCGGTCCCGCCATTGGCCTTCGAGCTCGCGGAGACGGTTCAGGAGCCAGGCACGATCTTCCTCAGCCACGGCGCGGGAGGCAGCGAGTCGTTCCTCAATCCGGACGAACGGGTTGAGCCGGCCGATCGCGAAGCTGGGGAGGGGGAGGCGGTGAAGCTGGGCCAGGAGGCCGGCGAGGTCTGCCTCCGTGCCAGCCTCATGCGGGGGAAGGAATTCCCAGAAGGTGGCCGCTCGACCGCTCGCGATCACCGGCTGGTCAATCGCGAGAGGTTCCACCGTGGGCACACCAGCTGAAGCCAACCACCGCGCCACGGCGACTTCGCGAATAGCGGCCTCGTCCTGACCAGGTCTGGCGATCCTGACGACGACGTCGGAGGCGAGCCTCCACAGTGCGTTCTCGCCCAACCGGATGAGCGTGGCGCCCTGGGCGGAGAACCCTCGCGCCGCCACGGCCTCCGCTAGCGCCCTCCGGGAGAGCTCGATGTCGGCCATGGTCATGCGAGTACGGTACCGATTCTGGCTCGGAGCTCGGCGAGCTCCGGCCTCTGGCTGAATGGGGCGGCGGCTCGCGCGAGGGAGACGACGTCGGCAGCGGCACGACGGGAGCGCAGGCGCCCGACCTCGTCGAGGGCCTTGGTAGCCACCGTCACAGCGCGATCCGGCTCGCCTGTCGACATCAGCAGCGTCGCGAGCTTGGTCCCGGAAAGTGCACGGGACCGAGCGAATGCCGGAGTGTGACCGACGACTGCGCCCTCCAACCGGTGCCGCGCCAATTCGACGGCGGCCCTGTCTCCCCCAGACATCGCCACATCGAAAAGTGCGTGCCCCGTGTCTCCCAGGTGCTGGGCGTGGTCGTAGAAGAGCATCCAGGGAGCCTCGTCCCTGAGGCTCTTCGCCTGGGCCACGATGTCATCGGACAGGCCGATTGCGGCACGGGCCTCCTTGGCTTGCTTCATCTTGGCCAAAGCTCGCGCCCTGGCATTGTGGAGCATCGCTTGCTCGCGCGGAGTGAGTCGATCGGACCGTACCAGGCCCACTTCCGCGAGCGTGAGACCCTCCTCCGGTCGACCGCGCCAGATCTCCTGCCGCGCGCTCCAGTTGAGGGCGCTGGCCCGCAGGCTCCAGTTGTCAGCTTCCTCGGCGCACTGGCGACCCAGTTCCAGAAGCTCAGCGGCTTCGTCGTGCTGGAGCCGGTCAAACGCCGCGGCGCCGAGCACAATCGCCAGCTGGCCGACGTCCGTGAACAGGGTCTGCCTGAGCGATGGAGGGCAGCTTAGCTCCAGAAGGGCGCGCGCTTTGGCCATCTCCCCTTCGGCAGCACTCTGAACGAGTCCGTCCCCGCCGAATTTGGCGTCCCACTGGGACAGGGTGGTGGAGGCGGCCCGGACCTGTTGGATGTCCTCCGCGCGCACCTGCCGAGGGCGGCCAGGACCAGTGGGCAGGGCCGTGGCGGCAACGCCGAGGCCCCCGAGCAAGGTCATCAGCTTGCGGCGGTCCACTACGGACATCCCCTCTAGGTCGGCGATTGGGATCTCTCCCACCCTGCCCGAGACCCAGTCTTCCATGCCGCCCGCGACGGGGAGCGCCGCGCCCTTGTCCGCATGGGAGTCCTGCCGTTGCTCCTCTCGTTCCACGTGCCGCCACAGTCGGGTTAAGGCTCCGCCAGCGTCGAGCGCGACGTCGAACTTGGCCGCCAACCGTGCGTTGGCCCGCCGCGTGTTCTTCTCGATTCGCTCAACGTACGTGGCGCTGAGCTGTACCAAGTCGCCTAGGGCCTTGGAGGAGAGCTGGCGGACTCGGCGCCAGTTCCGAAGTTCCTTGCCCCACCAGGCTCGCGCCGAATGGTTCTCGTCCAGCGGTACCGGCCTCTGTGCCATGGCTCCCCCTTTCGGCTTCTCCATGCGGACAAGAGGCTTGTCCGCATGGGCAGATTCTTTGAATACCCCACTCCGGTCGGCGAGTTCGGCAAAACCGGCAGACTCCACTCGCCCAGGCGGGAAAGTCGCAGGTACGACGAAGCCCGGCGCCTTCCTGGGAGGCGCCGGGCCGGCACAGGCGGGCAGGGGTCAGATCGCGCCTCGGTCCACCACCGCAGCAGTGAAGGCCGCCCACGCCTCGTGGCCCACGCGGAGCGTGCCGCCGTCGGGCCGCTTGGAGTCACGTACTCGGAGGCCGTCCCCCGCGAACGCGCACTCCACGCACTCGTTGTTGGGCGAGCCGCTGTACGAGCTGGTGAAGTATTCGAGCTGGTCTTCCACGTGTCCTCTACTTACTTGCGAGATGCAGGAATCGATCACGCGCCTCGGCGATGAGGGTCGCCGAAGCGGATGGGTCAAGCGCCTCCTGGCGCAGGTAGGCATGGCCGCCTGCGTACTCCTCAAGCGCTTCGGTGTGCTCCAGGAAGACGCCACCGGTCTGGTGCTCCAGAAAGACGACGTCGAGGGCGGGCCCACCGAATCCACCGTAGATCACGTGGCTGCCGAGTCCCGCGCTGTAGACCCCACCTTCGAAGGGGAGGACCTGGATCGCGATGGTGTCCTGGCTGCCGCGCTTCAGGAGCTGCGACATCTGGGCCGCCATCACCTCAGGGCTACCGACATTGCGCCGTAGCACGGCCTCGTCGAGGAACACCTCGTACCGGGGCGGCACGTCACGGTCAAGGATCTGCTGCCGCCGCATCCGCAGGCTCAGACGGTCCCCCAGGTCATCCTCCGGCAAGGACCACCCTGGCGTCGCCTTGATGGACTTGGCGTAGTCCATCGTCTGGAGCAGGCCGGGAATCACTCCGCCGGCGAGCTGGCGGATGTGCGTCGCCTCGTCCTCCAGGGCCAGCAAAAGCCGCATGTGCTCCGGTAGATCACCGCCGAAGTCCATCCACCATCCGCCGGTGTCCTGGCTGTTCTTGGCTAGGTCGACCAGCTCCAGACGCTCCTCGTCCGATGCCTCATAGAGCCTGCACAGCTGGTCCACGAGCGGCCACCGCACCTTGGTCTTCGCACGCTCATACCGGCTCAGAGTGGCCTTGGAGATCCCAACTCCGGCCCCGGCTTCCTCTCCGGACAGTCCGGACTGCTTCCGAAGGGCCGCAAGGCGGATGCCGAGCAGGCGAAGACGGGTGGTCGGGCCTTCCCACCCGGGGACATCAGCCAAGGCGGCTGGCCCTGTCGGTGTCAGCATGGCGTACTCCCCTTACGCGAGTGCCGCCATCCTTCCCGCTCGTACGGGGCGGCCACAAGGCAAGGTACACGGCACGGTTTCGGCAGCGGCATATGCGTGATCCGCTCATGCGGACACTCTCACGGTGAGAGTTTCACGGCGTGCCGGACGGCGACATACTCCAGTCGCGCCACCAAGCAACCAGCCGTTCGCCCCCCTGCTGACGCTGCGATGCGGCGCCCTACCCGCACACCGCACGGTCCCCGAGCAGTCCGTCGCCTCGTACGCCTGAGGAGCCCCCCATGGCACATGAGCACACCCTCCGGACCCATGAACGGCCCCCCTCGCGCGTGGCGCCGCACCCGAACGCCGTCGCCGTGTCCCTGCCCAGCTCGCCGACGTGTGTCCAAACGTCTCGGCAGGTTGCGACGGAAGCGATGGAACGGTGGGGCGGCATCCCCGCGGCGGTGGCGGATGACGCGCTCGTCGTCGTGTCCGAGCTGGTGACGAACGCGGTCCTGTACGGCGGCGAGGAGGTCGTCGGACTGCGCATCGAGCACTGCGGCGACGAGCTGGTGGTCGAGGTCACCGACGGGACCTCGAAGCCGGCCCGGCTCAAGCCCGCAGGAGCCTCGGAGACAGGGGGCCGAGGTCTCCTCCTGGTAACGAGGCTCGCCAAAGAGTGGGGCGTCAGCGACAAGAACCGCACCACCTGGGCCCGCCTTTCGACCCACCCCCAGGAGCAGGCGTGCTGATCGCACGCAGGGACGAGACCACTCTGGAGCGCCTCCGGACCTCCCTCGCGAGGTCTATGGCAGCCGACCCGCCGGACGACGAAGAGGGCCTGTTCGCCGCCATCGACGCGGCCATGGATCCCTGCCACGCGCCGGCGCGTCCAGCAGCCCCGTCCGCGACCAGTGCCTTGCTTGGCCGCCTCCCCTTCCGGCCCCGACGCCGCGAGGAGGTGGCCCTAAAGGCCAGCGCGCTCTCCGATGAGGACGTGGCCTGGATCAGCTTCCAGCTCAGGCGGGCGACCGAGCCGACCATCACCCGGGCGACGGTTCGGGTCCGTCCGGTCCCGACCCGGCTGATCTCGCAGGCACGTGCGCTCCACCGGGGGATGCCCGAGGGCGATGACGCGCTCGGCTACCTGCGCCGTTACGCCCAGGTGCTGCTGGATCTCCTGGACCTCGTGAGGGGTGACGCCCCATGACGCCCCCTCTCCCCGTGCTCGTCGACCCCACCCGTTCCCTCCTCTCGTCCCGTTGCCGGAGCATCATGACCGCCGACTTCGAAGCCGCCCCCGACCCGCAGAGCGCCGAGCCCGTCGGCGACCCGACGCTCCTCCGGCTCCGGTCGGATCTGACGGCGCTGAGGCGGCTGGGGAAGCAGCACGACGGGATGTCCGTCGGCGACACAGAGAGCGTGCTGCGGCTGGTGACGCCCTGGCTTCCGGTCGCCGAGGGGCGTCTGCAGGCCGCAGAGGGCTCGCCCGGCGACCAGGCCCGCTGGCGGAGCCTCATCGACGAGGTGCGCACCAGTTCCGGAGCCGACTTCGTGACGGCGAGCTCGGCGGCGCGGTCGCTGCTGCGGGAGTTGGTGGAGGCGTTCTTGCCGGGGCCGAGCGTGAGCGAGATCGCGGACCGCGTGCGCAGGGGGATTGCCGGCGGCGCCCTTCCGCCTGGAACCCTGCTGTCGCGTATGCGCATCCTGGCGGACGCAGGGCTCACTTCGGCCTCCGGAACGCGTGTGGACCTCGCTCTCCAGGACCTCGTGGCCGACGGCCTGGTCGTGGTCCGTTACTCGAACCGAGTCCTGGTGGCAGGCCCCAGGAGTACGTACGACCAGTTCACCGTCGCGACCGACTTGCTGCGCGTACTGGTGTCCACTGGCGTCTATCCCCTGATGTCGTACCTGCCCGTCCAGCAGGATCTGGCCCGGCTCCTCGCTGCCGAGAGGTCGATCGTCAGCCGGGCCCTGCACCGGCTGCACGAGGAGGGGTACCTCTCCGTCCAGCACAGCAGGCGAGCGGTGGTCCGCCCGGTACCGCCGGCCCCGGTGAGCGGGCCGCCCACGCTGCAGGACTTGGTCGGACGGCTGCGCAGTGCGGCACCTTCCGGTACGAATCTCGACCGTGATGGCCTCCGGAAGAGCTGCCGCCGGGCCAAGGTCTGGTGGCACCGCCGCTCGGTCCCCGACGCGGAATCACTCCGAGAGGTGCGCCAGAGTCTGGTCGCCTCCGCCGCGGACCTCCTTCCGCTCGCCGCCCGCCGGCACCCGGACGACCCGGACGCACACGCCGTCCTCGGGTACACCGTCACCGCCGCGCTGCACGACTGGCCGGCGGAGCGGGAGATCGAGGTCTGGCGTCTCGCGTGCGTGGCCACCGCCGTGCTGGATGTCCTCGACCTCGCCGGGGATGCCGCGTGAGCGCCGACCACCTGTCACAGACCCGGAGCGTAATGACTACCGCCCCGATGCACCCCCACCTCGCGCGTGAGCTGATCGCCCGGGCGGGAAGGGCTGACGAACAGTGGGCGCGCCTGGTCCGGACGGAGCCGGTCGACCAGCAGATCGGAGCGGCCCGCCACATCGATCACGCCAACGCCGCGGTCCTAGCGCGGGCCGTCGCGGACTACGGGTGGCCGGACGTGCCGCTCGTCGGAGAAGAGGGCGCGAGTGCCGCGTGGCGCCTCGCCCTTCGCGCTGACACCCGGGCTGACGTGCAACAGCTCGCCTCGCGGCTGATGCGCAAGGCCGTGGGCCGGGGGACCGCCTCTCTCAGTCAGTGGGCTCATCTCTACGACCGGTGTCTCGTGAACTCGGGCCTGCCGCAGCTCTACGGCACCCAGTACTGTCTCGGTCCCGACGGGCCCTGCCGGCAGGCGGTGTCCGGACCGGTCGGCGACCTCGACGCGCGCCGGGCCGCGGTGGGGCTGCCGCCCGCCGACCGCGCGCTGCGGACGCTGCGCGACCGCCTGGCCACGGACCCGTGCTTCGACTCGGCGACATGCACCGTCCTGGTGGACGCGGCATGACCGCCTCTACCGCTCCGAAAACGGCCGACGGCCTCTTCAGGCAGAAGTCGCGGACGCTCGTGGAAGAGGTCCTGGCGTGGGCACCGGACGGGGAGGGCCAGCCGTCGCTGGTGGAGGCCGTCGCTGCGGTGCACCAGCTCAACGCTTACGGGGTGTACCTGCGCGACGCGGTACAGGCACGTGTGCTGCTGGGCTCGCCCGGCGGGCCGCCGCCCGTCCTCGGCGAGGCGCATCGGCGGCTCAACCAGCCGCTGACGTCGCCGGGTCCGCCGTTCGTCCTCCCAGCCGACGCCGTCGTCCGCCGGGCACAGAACCTCGCGCGCCTCGCCGCAGGGCTGCTGTCCGCCCTGGACGCCGGCCCATCCACCCCGCCCGACCCGGGCGGCAACACCACCAGCAACCTCTGATCGAAAGGACTATCCGATGAGGATGGGTACCGCGGTACTGCTCGCGGGCGCGGCTGTGGCCGGCGTCGGCGTGGCCCGCCTGCGCCAGGAGGCAAAGCACCAGCGGGAGCGGGTCGACATCGACCTCGCCCGCAACCAGCTGAACTGGCTGGAGAAGGTCTTCACGGACCCCGGCGTGGCGGCGAAGTGGGCGCCCCCCCGGCATGGAGGCCGAGGAGTACATGGGGCTGATGTCCGCCAACCACCTGATCTGCAGCCTCAGCCTGCGCGACCGGCTCGGCCTCGTGAGCCGACACCAGCTCCGCCTCTACGCCTCGATGATCATGCGCAACGAGACGGCCCGACGGTACTGGGACCGGTTCGGGAACCTCCGCACCCAGGAGGCGCTGGGAGACCCTCAGGCCGAGCGCCTCCACGACGCCCTGGAGAAGGCCGCGGACGAAGCCGTACGGGCGGCCGAGCGTGAGAACGACCCCGCCTCAGCCTGACGCGGAGGGAACATCCCGCGCCGTCCTGATGGCGCGGACCTGAACCGGGGCCTTCCTCACCCGAGGGAGGCGGCGCACCTGACCGCGCCCCGGCCGCATCTCCGTGGGGGAGCTCGCGGCCGGCCCTCCCCTCAACGGCACGGCAGGTCCGAGGCCGGCACGGCACCCGTCACTCCAAGAGCACCCCATTTATGGCGATATGGCCGTCGATCGGTGCGTGGCGGTGTCCTGTCTGCCGGTTTCTTGCGGCAGCAGTCAGCAGATACGGAGGAGAGCGATGACGTGGTGGGGAGTCGTGATCGTCAGCGGGTTCTGCGGCGCGGTCCTCTTCCTCCTGGAGATCGCGCCCCGCCTGCCGGACCGGCGCTCCGGCGACGCGGGAACTGCGCCGCCACCCCCAACCGACCCGTACGCCCGAGACGATCAGAAGGGAGCGCCCTGACCATGCGGACCTCTTCGAGGCCGCGGAGGAGCACCGTCCTGGCGCTCTCCGCACCGGCCCCCCGTGTGCCCGGTCCCGACAACCGGGCGGGATCCGGCATGCAACAGCTCCCCGCCACCCGCGGAATGGGAGCGGGTCCCAACCAGCCGATGCTCCTCACCCTCCGTGAGGAGCTGCGCTCGGGCCTCTGGCCGCCCGGAACTGTGCGCACCCAGACCGGCCTGCGGGTCCGCTTCGGCGAGTCCCACCTCATGACCACGGCCGTGACCCGTGTCCTGCGTGACGAGGGGATGGTCGCCCTCGACGGTTTTCCCGGTGTACGGGCCCTTGGTCCCGCAGGCAAGCCGCCGCAGGGCACCAGCACTGCGACTGACCTGGTCGTACAGGGGATCCGGAAGCGGCTCACCGACCACGTCTACCAGCACGGCCAGCGAATGCCGACCCAGCAGTCTCTCGCCGTCGAGTTCGACACGTCACGGACGACGATCCAACTGGTCTTCCTCCAGCTGACGCTGGAGGGACTGCTGCGCCCCCACCAGCTGTCCGAGACACCCGGGACGTACGTCCTCGATCCTTCGCGGGAGGCCCGGGAGGCTCTTCTCCTAGCCGATCTGCAGGTGGCGAGGCGCCGGGGCGGGTGGACGTGGGCGGAGTACCCCGACGCCGTGGAGCGCGCGCTGCACATTCTCATCGGCTCCGCCGGACGAGCGGGGGCAGAGCCGTGACCAACACCTCCCCCGAGCTCGCCGCCCCTGCTCTCGACCCCGGAGTGACCGTGTCCCTTCTCCCGCTCCGCCGGCCGGCGGACCCCGCCGTCGTGCAGACGGCGACCATGCTGAAGAAAGACCTCTCCTCCCTGCGTCGGGTGACCGCCGGCCGCGTCTGGACCACGGAGGCCATCGCGGGGGCGCACCATCGCGTCTGGGCGGCGACCGGGCCGTGGCTGGGACTGGCGCGGTCCCGGCGCGACCGCACCGACTCCCCCGCGGACCGAGCACGCTGGGACGCCTGGATCTCTGTGCTGACGCCGCCCGAGCGGTCCGGCACCAAGAACTACACGGACCTGTGCGTCCTGGTCGGCAACGCCCGGGACATGCTGCTGGTACTCCGGCAGACGTTGCCGCCCTGTCCCTCGGTCGGTTCGGTGGCCGCCGAGATCGAGCGACGGATCCACAGCGGCGACCTGCCATCGGGCGTCCGGGTCGGCCGGCTCTCCATGGCGACGCGGCTTCGGGTTCCCAATGAGCACGTCGACCTGGCGCTCGCGGACCTGGCGGCGCGCGGCCTGGTGGAAGTCACCGCCGCCGGCTGGGCGGTCGTCACCAGCACGGCCCCGGACTCCGAGCACTGCACGGGCGCGTACGGCCGGCAGTCCGTCACCGCGGGCGGGGCCGGGGCGGGTGCCGCGTGAACGCGCTACGTTCCTCGCCGCCCACGGTGCTCCCGCCGGACCGGAGACAGCGCGTTCCCGCCCGGACGAAACAACCTCCCTTTTCCGCCGTCGGCCCGCCTGCCGAGACCGGCTCTCTCACCCTTTCTGTCCCTCCTGTCGAACCAGGACTTCACATGTGCCAGCACCTGCCCGTCTGCCCCACCGCCGACTCCGCCGACCGTGAGGCGGCCCGTTCCATGGCCTCCCATCCCGAGCAGGGGTGGAGTCTGCTGTGCAACGGGGTCCTGCTCTTCGAGGACACCGGGGAGCTGCTGCCCGACGGTCAGATCGTCGCCCCGCACCGCCCCACGACGGCGGTGGCCGCGTGACCGCGCTCTCCAACTCCGGAGCTCGTGCCTGGCAGAAGGATCTCGCCGCAGCGTGTGCCGCGCTGCGGGACCTGGTCGGCCGGGCGCCCTACGACACCGCGCTTCCTCCGGTGGAGAGGCTGGCTCGCGAGATAGGCCGGACGGTGAAGCTCACCCGCAAGGCGCTGGGGGAGCTCGACGCGGACGGCGACATCATCCTCCCGCGCCAGGGCCAGGCGCGGCGCCCGCGCCCGGACGAGCCGCACCCCAAGGACACGTTCCTCGTGCGGGAGATCCGTGACCGGATCCTCTCCGGGGACTACCGCATCGGGGTGCCGCTGCCGACCGGGCTGCTGGCTCGCCGGCACGGACTGGGGACCCGCCGGATGGCGCGGGTGTGCCGGCCCCTGCTGGCCGCCGGTCTCCTCGTCCGCCGGGACGAGCCCGGTGGCCCCCGCCTCCGCGTCGCTCCGCCGGCGCCGACCCAGAACGGTTCGGGGCTGATCGACGACTATGCCCTGCTCGGTGATCAGCGGGGCTCGGCCCTGGTCCGGCGGGACGGCAGCATCGACTGGCTGTGCCTGCCCCGGTTCGACTCCGACGCGTGCTTCGCCCGCTTGCTGGGCACTTCCGAGCACGGCTTCTGGCAGCTCGCCCCCACCGCTCTTCCCGGCGCAGCCGAACCCGTGCCGGTCCGCAGGTACGCCGGCGACTCGCTGGTCCTGGAGACCGAATGGGCCTGCGAGACCGGGACGGTGAAGGTCACTGACTTCATGGTCCCCGGCGCCGAGGCGCCGCAACTCGTCCGTATCGTCACCGGAGTCCAGGGCGACGTGCCGATGCAGATGCTGCTGCGGCCCCGGCCGGGATACGGACGCGACCTCCCCCGCCTCGGGCTCCTCGACGAGCGGCGCGTGGCCATCGGTCTCGGCGAAGCCGACAGCGGGCGGCTGTGGTTCACCAGCACTACCCCCGTCCAGACTGACGCCGGCGACATCCACACCCGCTTCACCGTCACGGAGGGGGAGACGGTCGCGCTCACCCTGGCATGGCAGCAGGGCACCGACAGTCCGCCGCCTCGGCCGGCCCCCGACGCCCTGCTCAAGCGCACCCTCGACCACTGGACGGCGTGGGCGGCCCGCTGCACCTACACCGGCCCGCACCGCGAAGCGGTCGTCCGCTCCCTGCTGACCCTGGCCGCGCTCATCTACGCCCCCACCGGGGCGATGGTCGCCGCGCCGACCACGTCCCTGCCCGAGGAGATCGGCGGGGTCCGGAACTGGGACTACCGCTTTTCGTGGCTCCGTGACAACGCCTTCGCCGCCCTCGTCTTCATCCTCTACGGATACCTCGACGAGGCCCTCGACTGGTACGCCTGGATGGTCCGCTCCTGCGCCGGCACCCCCGGGCGCAGGCAGATCATGTACGGGGTCGGCGGCGAGCACGAACTGCCCGAGAAGGATCTCCCCCACCTGCCGGGATACGAGGGCTCGACACCGGTCAGGATCGGCAACGGCGCGGCCGACCAGCTCCAGCTCGACGTGTACGGGGAGGTCGCCAACACTCTGTACGAACTCGCGCTCGCATGCCCCGACGCCGCGCCGGACATCGCCGCCACCATCGTCGAGCTCGCCACGGAGCTGGAACCGCTCTGGTTCGCGCCCGACATGGGCATCTGGGAGGTCCGCGGACCGCGCCGCCACTTCACGCACTCCAAGGTCATGGCCTGGCTGGCCTTCGACAGGGCGGCCAGGGTCATCGATCGCGGCTGGACGACCGGCCCGGCGGACCGGTGGCGGGACCTGGCCGAGACGGTCCGCACCCGAGTCCTTGAGAAGGGTTACGACCCCGAGCGCAACACCTTCCTGCAGCACGACGAAGGGACCGCGCTCGACGCCTCACTCCTGCACGCGATGCTCGCCTACGGCTTCTTGCCGGCCGACGACAAGCGGCTCATCGGCACGATCGAAGCGGTCCAGCGCGAACTGGGCACGGACAACGGACTGCTGCTCCGCTACCGGACCGAGGGCGAGCACCCGGGCATCGACGGTCTGCCCGGAGACGAGGCGCACTTCCTGATCTGCACCGGCTGGCTGGCTCAGGGCCTCGTCCGGATCGACCGCGCCGACGACGCCGCCGCGATCCTCGGCCACCTGCTGTCGCTGCGCAACGACGTCGGCCTCCTCGCCGAGGAGTACGACCCGCACGCCCGCCGCCAACTGGGCAACTTCCCGCAGGCGTTCAGTCACATCGCCCTTGTCAACGCGGCCCTGGCGATCAGCTCCATGGCCGCCGGCGGCGAGCACACGACCCTCCTGGACGCCTTGCCCGCCCAGGCCGCCTTCGCCCCTGGAAAGGAGCATCAGACGTGACATCGCTACGGAAAGCTCTCTTATCCGCCCGTACAGCGCAGCACAGCCGGATCGTCCGCACACCGCACGGTGTTCCGGCCGGACTCACCCTGATCGGGGCGAACCTGGCCGGCCTCGCTCTCGCGGCCAGCGCGATCGCCCAAGAGGTCCATCACGCCCCAGTGCTGGGGGCCGCAGCGGTACCGGACCAGGCGCCTGTCGAAGAGCAGCCGCAGCACAACGCGGCCAACGCCACGACGGTCACCGCCCGCACCTACCGCTACGCACTCCGCACGAACGGCCCGGCACACCCGACCACCCCGCCGCTGCCTCACAGCGACGGCCACACCGGGGAGCTCTGGTCGTGACCCGCCACCCGATCACCTCGTACATCGGCGACCGACCGCCCACCCTGGTCGAGCTGGACCAGGAACTGGGGAAGATCGCCGCCGGGCAGCCGGCCATCTGCACCCTCCGCGAGATCGGCCGCTCCCGGGCCGACCGCCCCCTGCTGATGCTGACCGTCCAGGGCGGCCCGAAACACGTCCTTGTCCTCGGCGCCCCGCACCCGAACGAACCGATCGGCCTGACCGTGGTCACCACGCTGGCCCGGTACCTCACCGAGCACTCCCAGGCGCGGGAAGAAGTCTCCTGGCACCTCGTGGGATGCGCCGACCCCGACGGCGTCGCCGCCAACGAGCACTGGTGGGCGAAGACCTGGCCGCCGACGCTGGAGGACTACCACCGCGGCCTCTACCGGCCCCAGGCCCGCCACCAGCCCGAGTGGACTTTCCCCACCCCCTCGTTCAAAGCCACCCTGCCGGAGACTCGTGCCCTCATGAGGGTGATCGACGACGTGCGGCCGGCGCTGACCGTCTCGCTTCACGGAAGCGACTCCGGCGGCGTGTGGGCAATGGCCTCCCGCGCCGAGCCCGCCCTCCCCAAGATCATGGGAGACCTGGCGGCCCGGTACGGCCTGCGCATCGAGCAGACCCCGTCGGACTGCGTCGAAATGCCCTCCTTCGGAACAGGCGCCTACCTCCTGGCGCATCCCGCTGCCACCGAGCCGGACCGCTCTCACGGCGGGGGCGACGGCCGCGCGTGGGAGCCAGCCGGATCCAGCAGCGCCCACTACACCGCCCGGCACGGGGGCCTCGGCCTCTTCCTCGAGGTACCGATGTGGGACTCCGACCCCATCCAGCTCTCCCCCCAGGAAGCCGTCGACATCCTCGAAGACGCCCGCTGCGTCCTCGGCAACCTCTTCACCGAGCTTGCAGCGGCCTCGGGAGAAGAGACCGTATTCCTGGCCTCCGCGAAGGAGGTCCGCTCAATCACCCCCTTGATGATCCGGCAGATCCAGGAGACCCCGCAGGCCGGCCGCGACCAGGACCTCGTCCTCCTCGTCCCGGCGCGCGCCGCGGGCATGCTCCTACGGCACGCCGACCAGCTCCTCGCCGCCGCCCCGGACCACGAACAGCTCCAGGCCCTGCGAGCGAAGACCGAGGCCGTCCTCATCGCCTGGTATCACCGGGCGGAAAGCGCCCTCCGACCCCGGCCCATGCCGCTGTCGCGTACGGCCGGCTACCAGGCGGACATGGTCCTGGCCATGGCTGGCCTGCACCTGGCAGCGTCTGCCGCAACGTCCGGCCCGGAGGTGCGCGATGACCGCTGACGGGTCTCTCCTGACCGACCACCATCGCGCCGAGGGCATCCACGCGCAGATCATCGTCCCGCTGATCCGGCCGACCAGGTCGATGCTGCCCCGGGTCCGTTCCTTCCGGCGGCAGGGGGCTGCGTACGTTGGCCGTCTACGCGGCAGTGCCGTCCGTCCGGACCGGAGCGGGCAGGGCGCGCAGGCGCTCGGCCAGTTCGGCGCCCGCGCCGGTCGTT
This sequence comes from Streptomyces sp. NPDC055103, assembly GCF_053607625.1. Lineage (NCBI taxonomy): Bacteria > Bacillati > Actinomycetota > Actinomycetes > Kitasatosporales > Streptomycetaceae > Streptomyces > Streptomyces sp. NPDC055103. Next base: position 67,024 of record NZ_JBSGTX010000018.1, on the reverse strand, counting down.
GCCGGGTCGAGGATTCGGGTGAGGCGTGCAAGACGGCTGCGGGCGGTGGCTCGGAGTCTCGCGGGCGGAATGAGGTCCAGGACGTTCAGCGCGCGGCCGGTTGCCGCCTCGGGAGCGTCGCGTGCTTCGGCGAGGGCGAGCACGAGGGTGGCCGCCACCCATCCCGGAGTGTGTTCGGGGGCTGCCGCGATGGATGTGCGGGCTACGTCGGCGGCCCGGTCGTAGCGCTCCAGGGTGAGGTGGGCCTCGGCGACATGGAGGCGATGCTCGGCACGGTCGTATCCGAAACGGCCCGGGATTTCGACGGCCGTCCGCATGATCTCGTCGCTCTCTCTGACGACATCGTCTGCGCGGGAGACGTCACCGAGTGCGGCCAGCGTCGGCAGCAGGGCCCAGCCGAGGAGTTGGGCGCGCCGCAGGCCGGCGGGGGCGTGCTGGAGGCCGTGCTCGGCGTGTCCGCGGGCGTGGTCCCAGTCGCGTCGAGAGGTGGCGACCATGGCCAAGGCTCCGCTGGACCAGGCGGTGAGAGATGTCTCGCCTGTGGACTGGCCGATGGCTCCCGCCAGGGTCAGGTGGGCTCGTGCGCCGGCGCGGTCGTCAAGGTGGTAAGCGAGGTTCCCCAGGAGCGCGGAGAGCCATCCGACTTGCTGGCGCAGGCCGCAGGCGGTGTCCCGGTCGGCTGCGGCGACCACGGTGGACAGCAGGTTGCGGGTAGCCCGGACCTCGTCATGCAGGACGGATGGCGGGTGTTTGCTGTAGTTGAGGGCGTAGTGCTCCACTGCGGCCTCGGCCAGGGCGACGAGCGACGGCGAGCCCTGGGGCGCGTCCAGGACGGCCCACTGCACGGATTCACGGATGGCGGGCAGCCCGCTCTCGGTCGTCATGGATGCCTTTCGGTCGATGCCCTGTTCCTCGCGCTGCCGCCGACCGTAGTCGAGCGGCAACGGGGCCGCGCACGTACTGCACCAAAGATGGTTCGTGGCGAGCCCGAGCTGGTCCGGGCGTGCCCCGTACGCCCGGGAGATCATGATCCGGTATTCGTCGCCCGGCTGTGCCTGTCCGTGCTCGTACCGGCACAGCAGAGACTGCGACAGAGCCGGCGGCAGCAGGTCGTCCGCCAGGTAGACCTGAGCGACCTCGCGGATCGCTTGTGCTCGGGACCATCCCAGGGCAAGGCGCCACGCCTCCAGCGCCGTGAGTTCGGGGAGTGCGCCCCGGAGCACGGTGACGGTGCGGTCCTGGCTGTCGCCGTCTCGCTGGCACTGGGCCCGCAGTCGGGTCGCTTCCCGCTGGATCTCCGCACGCCGCGCTCGCGATACCTTCCCCACCGTCCGCCCCCTCGTCGCCCTGCCACGCCCTCACCCCTCTGGATGCGGACGGGCATTGACCGCAGCAGTCAATGTTCCTACAGCACACGGTCAATGACTGTCCCTCAGCACGAGGCGCATCGTAGGAGGCAGCGCTCCAACTGCCCTGAGCGACACCAGTTCGCCGGACCAGCCGATGGCCGCAGGCGGATCGTGTGGGCCGCACTCGTCGGGACGCGTCCGCCGGCCGCGCGGGGGCCGCCGACGCCCCAGGAATCCGTACCGAAACCGGCGACTTTCGAGCGAGGCGCCGGAGAGGGCCGCAGACGCCCTCGCTCCCTCCGTCACGAGAAAGGGAATCCCGTGGAGACTGCCCCTGTTCCCCTGCCTTCGGGCAGGTTCACGATCGGCAAGACGTTCGACTTCGAGGCCGGTCATCGCCTCGCCAGCCTGCCGCCCGAGCACAAGTGCTCCCGGCAGCACGGCCACACCTACCAGGTCGAGGTCGTGCTCTCCGCGGCCTTCCTCCAGGGGCCGGGATTCGTGACGGACTTCGGTGACCTCGCCCCCTTCAAGCGGTACCTCGACAACGAGCTCGACCACCACAACCTGCACGAAGTCCTCGACTTCGAGCCGACCTCCGAGCTGTTGGCGCAGCACCTGGCGGGTTGGATCATCACGAACATGCCGCCGGAGATCGCCGGGCAGCTGGCCGCCGTCCGCGTCCGCGAGACCCAGCGGAGCTGGGCCCGGTTCGACGTGGCCGCCCCGTGACCGGCGCTGCGGCAACCGTGGGCGGCCCTCTGGGGCAGCTGATCGTCGCCGAGCGATTCGGGGTCGAGGTGCCCACGTTCCAGGGCGAGGGTCCGAGCTGCGGCCATCCGGCGATCTTCATCCGGCTGTCCCGCTGCAACCTGACGTGCGAGTCCTGCGACACGAAGGAGACGTGGGACTGGAGCCAGTTCAAGCCTCAGGAGGTCTCGACGCGCGAGTCCGTGTCAGACCTCCTGGCGTGGGTACTTCAGTCGCCGGTCGAGCTCGTGGTCATCACGGGCGGAGAGCCGCTGATCCAGCAGCGGAACCTGGTTCCCCTGGTGCGGCGATTGCTGGATGAGGGCCGACGGGTCGAGTTCGAGACCAACGGCACGTTCATGCCCGACCCCGCGCTGCTGGTCGACGGTGTCCGGTTCAACGTATCGCCGAAGCTGGTGAGCTTCGGGATGGACGAGGCCAAGAGCATCGTGCCGTCCGTGCTCCGGGTGTTCGCCGCCTCCGGGCGGGCCGCGTTCAAGTTCGTCGCCTCCTCCGTCGCCGACATCGACCGAATCGCCGAGCTGGTGGACCAGCACGGTCTCGCGCCGGTGTGGGTCATGCCGGAGGGCGTCACCGTCGAGGCGATCACGTCAACGACCCGGGTCCTCGCGGACCCGGTCGCCTCCAGGCACTGGCACCTCACCACCAGGCTCCACGTCCTGGCCTTCGCCGACCCCAAGGGCCGCTGACCGGGCAACCAGGTTGCCCGGCCCTCCTCTTCTCCTGCGAAAGCGAGATCCACATGACGAGTACCACCGTCGCCCCGCCGCCGCCGGCCGTATCGCGCCAGCCCGGGCCCGGCATCGACACCGACCGGGTCGCCGACCTCATCAGCCAGCTGCTGGTCGAGCTGGGCCAGGACCCGCAGCGGGACGGCCTGGCCGAGACGCCGAAGCGGGTCGCGGCCTGGTGGAACGATTTCCTCTCCCCGGGCAGCGCGCCGGCGGCCACCCGCTTCACCGAGTCGCAGTTGGGCGGCCAGCTGGTCGTGGTGGGCGGCATGAGCGTCTGGTCCCTCTGCGAGCACCACATGATCCCGATGAACCTGCAGGTCGCAGTCGGCTACCTGGCGGAGGACGAGGTGGTGGGGCTGTCCAAGTTCGGCCGCGTCGCCCAGCACTTCGCCGGCAGGCTGCAGGTCCAGGAGCGCTACACGCGCGACGTCGCCGAGCACCTCGCCGGGGTGATCGGCAGGAAGGACATCGCGGTCGCCGTGCGGGGGCTGCACCTGTGCATGAGCATGCGCGGGGTGCGGATGGAGGACGCCCGCACCACGACTCTGCACTCCGGCGGGCGCTTCGCCACGGACCCGGTCCTCAGCCAGCAGTTCCTCCTCCTCGCGACCAACCAGCTGCACGCGGCCTGACCCCTGCGAGCAGACCTCGAAGGAGGTGTAAGCCATTGAGTGCATCCCTTGCGCCGACGCCCGAGGGCGCCGACCAGGTGGGCCCGCTGTACCTGACCTGGGATGACATCGGGATCGCGACGACGACGCTCGCCCAGCAGACCCTGGCCGCCGGTATGCCGCAGGCCGTGGTGGGGATCGTGCGCGGCGGCCTGATCCCCGCCGTGTGGATCGCCCACCGGCTCGGCGTCCACGACGTCCGGACGGTCGAGGTCACCCGCACCACCAGCGACGCCGTCAATGCCGCGAAGACCCCCCTGCCGACCGTCCGGAACCCCACGTCGCTCGGCGACCTCGCGGGCCTGGACGTCCTGCTCGTCGACGACATCGCCGGCAGCGGCACCACCCTGGCCCGCACGGCCCAGATGGTGCGCGACCTTGGGCCCGCTCAGGTGCGTACCGCGGTGCTCGCCGTGAACCGGGCCAACTGGCCCGCGGGGTCCGAGCCCCACGACCGGATCGACCACATCGCCCGACTGACGACCACCTGGGTCGTCTTTCCCTGGGAGGACCAGCATGACCAGCGCTGACCTGGACGAGCAGTACCGTACGCGGCCGGGCACGCCGATGATCGGCCCGTACAGCACCAACCAGATGGACGACTTCTACGCCGCGCTCGCCCGCGGTGAGGCGAAGCCGTCTGGTCTGATGAACCTGATGCAGCACCTCATCGCCGCCGAGGGGTGCGCGGAGGGCGCGAACGTGCTCGACGTGTGCTGCGGGCGCGGGCTGGCCCTCCCGCTGCTGCACCGCTACGCGCCGAAGATCGGCCGTTACGTCGGCCTCGACATCAGCTCGGCCAACCTCGCCGAGGCGCGCTCGCGGCTGGTCGAGCTGCGGAGGGAGTACGGCGTCCTGTTCCCGGTCGAGTTCGTCGAGTGCGACGTGTCCGAGCCGTGGCCGCAGTTGCCGCCGTTCGACGTCGCGATCTACACCTCCGCGCTGGAGCACCTGCCGTACGAGCTTGGGGTGAAGAGCCTGGCCGCCACCGGCGCCGCGCTCGCCCCGGGCGGGGTGCTGTACCTGTCGACCCCGCAGGCGTTCGGTCCGCCGCCGCGTCCGCTGCAGTACCGCGTCCACGTCTACGAGTGGTCGTGCGAGGAGGTGGTGAGCGCGGTCGAGGACGCCGGCCTGGTCGTGGAGGAGGTGATGGGGCTGCTGCCGCCGGAGCCGGACGAGGTGGCCGCCGAGCTCGCCGAGCGGTACGGGACCGGTGCGGTCGACTGGTACCGCGACCTGGCCGCCCGGGTGCCGAAGGCGCTGCTGGACACGGTGTCGTCCGTGATGGTGCCCGACCGGGCGACCGAGCTGCTCTTCGTGTGCCGGAGGCCGGCATGACCGCCCTGACGGTTCCCGGGCCCCGGCAGGCGGCCGGGGAGGAGCGGGGCCGGCCGGTGTGGGTGAGCGTGGAGGGCATCAACGGGGTCGGGAAGACCACCGCCGCCCGTGCGACGGCCGCCGCCCTGGGTGCGCGGTGCCTGTTGCTGGACGAGCTGACCGACCAGGCCGCCGACACGCTGTCCGGCCGGGTGGTCACGGCCCTCTCTGCGGCGGAGGACGTCTGTCTGCGGACCGGGCACCCGGTCGTGGAGACGCTGGCGCTGCTGGCGCTGAAGTTCCGGGAGGTCGAGCGCCTCAGGCCCGAGCTGCTGGACGGCGTCGACGTGATCGTCGAGGACCGGGGCGTGGACAGCGTGGCCGTGTGCCAGGGAGCGATCCTGCACACGGAGCACCCGGCCACGCCCGCCCGGGCGGTGGCCGACCAGATTCTGGCCACTGCGCGCCGCTGGCGCCCGATGCCGGACGCCACGATCCTGCTGACCGGCGACCGGGAGACGTGCCTGGCCCGGTTCGCCGCCCGGATCGGCCGTACCGTCCCGTCCGACGCCCGGGAGATCATCGAGCAGACCGAGCGCCTCTACCGGGAGCTGGCCGCCGCCGAGCCCGAGCGGTACACGGTGATCGACGTGACCGGCTACGCCCCGGAGGAGACCGGAAAGGCTGTCGAGGACGCCGTCCGCGCGATCGTAGAGCGCCGGGAGGTCGATCGTGCCTCGTGACATCACCCTGCTGTGGGCGTTGCGCTCCCCCTGCTCGTTCGCCTGCCCGCACTGCTACTTCGGGGAGCTGGAGGAGCACAAGAAGGCCCTTCCCGAGGGACTCGGCGTGCTGTCCCACATCCCCGTCCGCGACCTCGACCGCACCGTGCTGGAGGCGTTCGCGCGGACGCTGGCCGACTCGCCGGTCGAGCGGGTCGTCCTCGCTGGCGGCGAGCCGCTGGACTGGCTGCCCACCCTCAGCCTGATCAAGACGATCAAGGACGCCGGGTGTGAGGTCGTCGTGGCGACCAACGGCGTGCCGCTGACCCGGCCCGGCATCGCCCGACGGCTCGTCGACCTCGGCGTCGACGGGGTCTCGGTCTCCCTGGACAGCGCGGATGCAGCCACGAACGACCGGCTGCGGCCCTCGCGGTCCGGGCGGGTCGGACACCGCGAGGTCCTGGCCGGCATCCGTACCCTGCTCGACGAGCGGGGCCCCGGTGCGGGGCCCCGGGTCGGCATCTACACCGTGGTCATGCGCGAGCGCCCTCAGGAGATCACCGACGTCGCCCGTCTCGCGACGGACGTCGGCGTCGACTACTACGTGCCGCAGCCCATCTCCCTCCCGGCCGACCACAAGCTCTTCGACGAACGCTGCCACACCGCCGAGGATGTCCCCGCCGTCGAGGACCAGCTGCGTCGCCTCCAGAAGGACCCGCGCGGGCTCACCCTCCCCGGCCCCTCCTACACGCGGCAGTTCCTCGCCTCGATCGCCACCCAGGACAGCGGTCGGGTCGAAGACTGCTTCGGCGGGGCGCAGTTGTTCTTCATCCAGCCCGACGGCTCGCTGTGGGACTGCCCCTCCGACCGCCGGATCGCCGCCACCGCCGCCTCCGAACAGCGCAGCATCGTCGGCGCCGACGCGAGGACCCTTTTCACCAACCGCCCGGCGTGCACGGACTGCTCGCACTTCTCCAGGGACTGCGTGAACATGGGCCCGCTCGTGCTCGGCATGCCGCGCCTCCTCGCCCGGGAGGCAACGTGACCGCCCTGCCACCGGTCTCTACGGCGGAAGGTCTCGGCGAGGGCATGCTGGCCGCGCTGGCCGGCATGCCCGACCCCGCCGGAGCGTCGTTCGCCGACCGGTTCGAGCAGGACCTCACCGAGAGGTTCACCAGCCGGCACGCGGTCGCGGTGTCCTCCGGCACGACGGCGCTGCACGCCGCGTTGTCCGCCGTCGGCGTCGGGCCTGGCGACGAAGTCCTGGTACCGGCCCTGACCGTCGTCATGACCGCCGCGCCGATCGCCCAGCTCGGCGCCACCCCGGTCTTCGTCGACAGTGACCCCGACACCCTCGACCTGGACTACAGCGACGCCGCCGTGAAGATGACGGCCCGGACGAAGGCGATCGTCCCGGTCCACCTGTGGGGCAGGATGGGCGACCCGGCCGGCCTCCGCTCGTTCGCCGCGCAGCACGGGCTGGCCGTAGTCGAGGACGCCGCCCAGGCCGCCGGTTCGTCGCGCGGCGGCGTTCCGGCAGGCGCGGTCGGCGAAGCCGGGTGTTTCAGCATGAAGGACGGCAAGATCCTCTGGAGCGGGGAAGGCGGGTACGTCCTGACCGACGGCTCGGCTCTCGCCACCCACGTCCGGGCCTTCCGCGGCCACTGGCTGACGCCCCCTCCCGGTGGCCGCCCTCAAGAACGGCTCGCGGTCAACGGACGTCTGGCCGAGCCGCTCGCGGCGCTCGCGCAGGCCAACCTGCGCAGGTTCCCGGACCTGCTGGAGCACCGCCGTAACCAAACCGGGTACCTGCTCCAGGCACTGGTCAGTGCCCGGGGTCTCACGCCACTGTCGCCGGCGAAGGACGAGGTGTGGAACCGCTACGCCCCGCTCTTGCGCATCAGCCTGCCGGATCCACGGGCCTTCGCCGAGCACCTCGCCCGGCAGGGAGTACTGAGCTCCACCGGCACCTTCCGGCTCGTGCCCTGCGACACCCGGCCCATGTTCGCCACCCGCGACCGGACTCCGTGCCGCGGGACCGCCCAGATCCTCGACCGCACGCTCGCCCTCGTTCTCACAGAGCGCGACGACGAAACGGTCCTCGACCACTACGCCACCGTCATCACCCGGGAGGCCGCCGCATGGCGCCCATGACCGGCGACCCCACCCGATCAGCCGGCGGTGTCCCCGCCGACGGCCCGCCGTCCTCGTCTGCGAACGGAAACCGCATGCCCACCACACGCTCGCTGTGCAGCCGTGGCCCGCTGATCTCCGCTGAGGGCCTCAACGGCGTCGGCAAGACCTACCTCACCAACCGCGCCGTCGAAGCCATCGAGACGAAGCCGCTGATGCTGGACGAGTTCTCCCAGCGGGCGAACGGACGCCCGGGCCTGGGTGAAGCGCTCCTCCAGTCCCTGCGCGAGGCCAGCGCCGGGGACCCGTTCCTGCGCGGTGGCACCCCGATGGCCGAGGCTCTGCTCCTCATGGCCATCAAGCGGCACGATCTCGACACCGTCCTGCGCGACCTGGTCCACGGGCAGACGGTGGTCGAGGGCCGCAGCGTGGACACCACCGCCGTGTGCCAGGCGCTGCTGCTGCACCCCGACGACCCGGACGCCGCGCTGAAGACGGCGGTCGACCTGCTGGGCCTCGCGGCCTCCTACCGGCCGCTGCCCGACCTCACGATCCTCGTCACCGACGACGCCTCGAAGGCTCTGGAGCGTGCGCAGTGGCGTGACAGGTGCGTCTTCACCGACGAGCAGGCGGAGTTCATGCGCAAGGCGTGCGCACTCTTCGAACTTCTCGCCGCCACCGATCCGGTCCGCTACCGGGTCGTGGACCGGCGCCACGTCGACGAGTACGAGGCTGCCGACCTGATCCGGGAGTGGATCGAGGGCGCCGGTGGTGATCTCGCCTGTCTGGTGGAGCCGTGGCAGGGGCCGGGCGCGGGCTGCATGTGCTGCGGGCAGCCCACGAAGGCCGAGGCGGCGTGAGCACGGCTGCCCGTCTGCCGCTCTGCCCGGCCGACCGGTCCGCAGGGAACCGGTGTTCCCTGACGGTCCCCGAGGGGGTGAAGGCTCTGCTCCTCGACTTCGACGGCGTCCTCGCGGACACCGTCGGACGGCACGAGGCCGCTCTGCGCGCGGCCCTGCAGCCGTACGGTGTCGCCCTGGACTCCGGCTGGTACAGCGGGCACGTCGGCCTGTCCATCCATGACCTCCTGGCGGCGCTGCCCGGTGGCCGGTCGCTGCCCCACGACGAGATCGTCCAACGCAGCCGCGGTCATCTGCTGGCCTCGGTGCACACGATCACGCCGATCCCATGCGTCGTGGAGCTGCTGGGGCAGGCCCGGCGTGCCGGGGTGCCGTGCGCCGTGGCGTCGGGCGCCAGCCGGCTGCTCGTCGATCCGGGGCTCGACGCCTTGGGCCTCAAGAAGGCGTTCGGGTCCGTGGTCCGGCGTGAGGACGTCGTCCACGGCAAGCCGGATCCGGAGCTGTTCCTCACCGCCGCCCGCCGCTTGGGCGTCGCGCCGGACCGCTGCCTCGCCGTCGACGACGCTCCCGACGGCATCGCCTCCGCCCGCGCCGCCGGCATGCAGGTGATCACGGTGGTCGGCGGCCACCTGACGCCCGTCGGCGAACAGTCGGCACAGCCCGTCGCATCGCGCCAGCACACCGAGCCCATCCGATGACGGCACGATGCCGTCCGACCCCGGGAGCATGATGCCCGTCCTGCACTCGACCAAGAACCTGCACGTCATCGAGGAGCCGACCGCGACGCGTGAAGGCGTCGGCGTCTTCGAGTACACCGACCACTACACCGTCTTCCACTACGGACGGATGCCGGATCCGATCCCCGGCAAGGGCGAGGCGACCTGCCGGATGGCCGCCTTCAACTTCGCGCTGCTGGAGGAGGCCGGAGTGCGGACGCACTTCCGCCGGTTCATCGCACCGAACCGGATCGAGTTCACCCTCGCGCGCCTTCCGGAGCAGGTCCGCCAACCCCTCACGCCTGCTGGCGGCGGCTACCTGCTGCCCCTGCAGGTGCTCTTCCGCAACGAGCTCCCGCCGGGCAGCTCCGTCCACCGGCGCCTCGCCGCCGGCGATCTCGCCCCGGCCGACGTCGGACTCGACGCTGTCCCCGCCGTCGGCGCGAAGCTGGAGCGACCGCTCATCGAGTACGCCACGACCCGGGACGACGTGAACCGCTTCATCGCCCCCGGCGAGGCCCAGCGCCTCTCGGGTCTGGACGACGAGCAGTTCGCGGCCCTGCGGGAGATCACCTGGAAGGTCAACGCGGTGCTGACCGACCACGCCGCCAAGGTCGGGCTGAGCCACTGCGACGGCAAGGCCGAGTACCTGGTGACCAGCGACCAGGAGCTGGTACTCGCCGACAGCCCCGGCACGCCGGACGAGAGCCGCCTGATGTTCGCCGGTGTCCACTGCGGCAAGCAGATCCTGCGCGACTGGTACGTCAACACGGGCAACGAGGTGCCGGTCGGCAAGTTGATCGCCGCCGGTGTGCCCAGGGACCGGTGGCCGCAGCCCGTGCCGCTGCCGTCCGAGTACGTGGCGGTGATGACGGACCTGTACCAGTCCCTGAGCGAGACCTGGACGGGAGAGCGGCCCTGGAGCGCACCGGATCTGGAGACCGCGACCCGGGCCGTCACCGACCTCGTCGGCCGATGACCGCGCACCACGCCGGCCGGAGCCCCAGCCGTCCCCTCACTGCAGCCGCAGGCCGGGGCAGGGCGGGACGTACGCGAAAGGAGAACTCATGGGCGGCTTGACTCAGGACCCCGCCTTCCGGGCCACGACATTCGTCGTCATCGACTTCGAGACGACGACCCCCACCGGCTACCCGGCCCAGCCCATCGAGGTCGCCGCACTCGCCCTGCGGTTCGAGGACGGCGCGTGGACGGAGACCGGGCGCTACACGTCCCTGATCCGGCCGCCCGAGTTCGCCCCGGTGACCCCGGCAGACACCGCTCAGACCGGGCTGGCCGCCGAGCAGCTCCAGCAGGCTCCCACCCCGGCCGAAGCACTGGGGGCGCTGGACCAGCGGCTCACGGCCGGCACCCCGTATCTGCTGGTGGCCCAGCACGCGGCCACCGAGGCGAACGTCCTCCACAACCAGGCCGAACACAGCCCGACACTGGCCAGGACGGACCTCCTCGACACGATCCCGCTGGCCAAGCAGCTCATCCCGAACCTGCCGAACTACAAACTCGACACGCTGCTGACCCACTTCGGCATCCCGCAACCCACGGACCGGCACCGGGCCCCGGCCGACGTCGACGTCACCGCGAAGGTCTTCCTGCGCCTCATCAGCGCCGCGGACGAAGACCCGCGGATCGCCAACCTCGCGGCACTGGTGAAGACCGCCGGCCGCACCGCCAAGGCCAACCTCCCCGTGCAGGCCGGTCTCTTCGACGTCTAACCCCTCGGCACACGACCGCCGTACGACCGATCCGAGAAAGGACGTGCTCAATCCGATGATGAAGGAAGAGCAGGAACTCACCGAAGTTCCCTTCTGGTTCGACCCGTTGTGCCCCTGGGCGTGGGTGACCTCGCGATGGCTCCTGGAGGTCGAGACGGTCCGGCCCGTACGCGCGGACTGGCGGATCATGTCGCTGGCCTACCTCAACCTCGAACAGCGCGAGGGGAAGGGACTCAGCGACGACTACCGCGCGCTGATGGAGAAGGCATGGGGCTCGGTCCGGGTCTGCGCGGCTGCCGCCGAGCACGCCGGCCAGGACGTCCTCGGCCCGCTGTACACCGCCATCGGCACCCGCCTGCACAACCAGCGGCGCCGCGAGGACCCCACCGTGATCACGGAGGCGCTCGCCGAAACGCACCTGCCCGCCTCGCTCGCCTCCGCCGCGACGAGCACGGAATTCGACCGCCTGATCAAGGACTCGCACCACGAGGCATTCGACGAGGTCGGCCTCGATGTCGGGACCCCCGTTCTCCGGATCGCCGGCACAGCCCTGTTCGGCCCGGTGCTCCGGCAGGCCCCCCGCGGCGAGGCCGCCGGCCAGCTCTGGGACGGCCTGCTCCACGTCGCGGCGACGGACGGGTTCTACGAGCTCAAACGGAGCCGGGACAGCAAGCCCTCCTTCGAGTGACCGAATCCGCACCCCGGCAGGAACGACACCCCGACCGCCCCCGAGCACGAAGGATGAAGCCCATGGTTCGGCAGCAAGGCGAGCAGGGCCGCCAGCGTGCCGACCAGCGCGTCCCGGGCACGAGAGCCCGGGATCAACGGCGCCTCGGGACAGCCTCTCTAGGCCGGTGCGGCGACCGCTCGCCTGATGCGGTGTCCGACAAGGCGCTCGGCCGCCTCCAGCGGGTACCAGCCGGCGCCCGTCACCTCGGACTCCTGGATGCGTCCGACATCACCGCGGACCGTGGTGAAGGCGTATCCGATGTCCAGGTGGTAGTGCTCCGGCTCGTCCTTCTCGGGCCGGGGCGGCACCTTGCCGTACTCGACGTAGACAGGCGTCGGCGAGACCACGCAGACCTGCCGGGGGTCCATGCCGGTCTCCTCCGTCAGCTCGCGCACCGCCGCCTCGACCAGCGAGGTGTCGGTCGGCTCAAGGTGACCGCCGGGCTGAAGGGTAAGGCCGTATGCGAGGTGCTCGATGAGCAGGATCTCGGCGCCGTCGCGGACGAGCAGGGCTCCGACGGTCACGTGCATGGGGAAGCTGCGCCGAGAGGCGAAGTTCCGGCCTTCCGCGAGGAGCTGCAGGGGCTTGGACAGCTGCTCGGCCTCGTCCGGGTGGCGCTCCAGGTAAGCACCGAGAGCGTCCGAGATGTCGGAATCAGTGATGGCCACGAAGCGGCTCCAGCGAGGTGTTCGTGCGGGGAGGTTCGCACTCTACAAGTCCGGCGGGGGCCGTTGTTCCACAACGCGCCCGGTCTCGCGCTAAAGGGTGTCGCCCTCGGCGATTCGGCCAACCTCCTTACTTGTCACCGCCGTTGGAAGACCCGGGTCGATGCATCCGCCACGCTCCGACACGCGCCGAATCTCGGGGATCCCGCTGAGACCGAAAGACACCAGTTCGATATCCCGGCGCGGTCGTTGAGCTACCCGACCGCCCCACGCGACCGTCCAGGAGGAACCGCCGTTGACCTCGACTCCCGTGAACGATCAGCACAAGACCACACCGCCTCCTCCGCCGCCGGCGGAGATCAGCTACACCGGGCAGTACTCCATCAACCCGCTCGCCGAGGTGTCCTTCCGGCGGATGTGCGCGCAGATCCCCGCCGTCCTGGGCCGGATCGCGCGGCTGTCCTGGCGGATCGACCGGGGGGCCGTGCAACTGCTTCTCGGCTGCCAGCTGGTCACTGGCGTCTCGGCCGCCGTGCTGCTGACGGCCACCGCCCGCGCCATGGAACCCGTGCTCGGAGCCGGTTCCGCCGGAGACCGCCTGCGGGGTGCCCTGCCGGCGCTGCTCGTGGTGACGGTCGCCGCCGCCGTGGCTCGGACAGCGAGAGCGGTGGCCTCGTACGCGGGGCGGCGGATCACGCCGCGGTTGACGACGGAGATGGATTCGGCGCTGGTCGAGGCGGTATGCCGAGTGGAGGCGGCTGCGTACGCGGAGGACGGTTTCTCCGACCGGCGTGAGGCGGCCGAGATGGGGGTGATGCGCACCCACGTGATGGTGGCCGACGCGCAGCAGTTCGTGTCGGCGGTGATCCGCATGGTCACCGCCGGAGGCGTGCTGTCGGTGCTGAACCCGCTGATGCTGCCGCTGCTGCTGCTCGCCGTGCTGCCGGCCGGTGTCGGGGCCGCGCTGAGCGCGCGGGTGGACTACGAGATCCACTACGGCAACATCGCGGATCGCAACGTACGCGGGATGATGCGCTGGTGGGCCACCGAGTCCAAGTACAGCGACGAGGTCCGCGCGAACTCCATGGTCGACTATCTCGTCTACTGGTACCGGGCTCTGTCGGACCGGTGCGATCGGCGCACCCTGGCCGCCGCGCCACGAACCCTGCGGATCGCTCTGTTGTCCGCGCTCGCCGGCGGCATCTGCCTGGCGGCGACGTGGGGTGCACTGGCGTGGCTGGCGGTCTCCGGCTGGATCGACCTCGCGGTCGCCGCGACGGCCGTGATCGCAGTGCAGACCATGCTCGCCGCCTTGACCCAGGTCGTCACCGGCGGCGCCGCGGTATTCCACACCAGCCTGTACCTCGGCGACATGCAGAGCTTCCTTGACGAGGCCGCCGACCGCGCGCCCCGGCGGGGTCCTTGCCGTCTGGCCACGCCGGTGGACGAGATCCGTCTGGAAGAGGTGGTCTACCAGTACCCGGGCAAGGACAAGCCCGCCGTCGACGGCGTCTCGCTGACCCTGCGGCGCGGTCAGATTCTCGCGATTGTCGGGGCGAACGGTTCCGGGAAGAGCACCCTGACCCGGCTGCTGACCGGCATCTACCTGGCGGACAAGGGCACGGTCTCGTGGAACGGCATTGACCTCGCCGACGCCGACCCGGCCTCGGTCTGGCGCCTGACTGGCCTGGTGCCGCAGATCTTCGGGCAGTGGCCGCTGCGCCTGCGTGAGAACGTGACCCTCGGCCAGCCGCGTACCCACGACGACGCCCCGGTGTGGGAGGCCATTGACGCGGTCGGCCTGCGCGACGCCGTCGAAGACCTCCCCGCCGGTCTCGACACCCTCCTCGCCCGGGACCTGTGGGGCGGCACGGAGCTCTCCGGGGGCCAGTGGCAGCGCATCGCGTGTTCCAGGGCCCTGTACCGCCGGCCCGAACTGCTCATCCTCGACGAGCCCACCTCCCAGATGGACCCCCGGGGCGAACACCAGATCTTCGAACAGATCAAGGCCATCGCCGCCGACCGCATCACCATCGTGGTCACCCACCGCCTGGAGAACACCAAGATCGCCGACCACATCATCGTGATGGAGCACGGTCGGATCACCGAACAGGGCCGGTACGACGACCTCACCCACGGCGGCGGAACCTTCGCCGAACTCCTTGAACTCTCCCAGGACCGCTGACCGACCCCACCACCCCCTGCCGCGCTCTGCCAGGCGGACAGACCACAGCAAGGAGCACCCATGCGCCCGTCCCCCGCCACCTGTGACTTGCGCTCCCCGTACGTGTCGCACCCGAGCGCGAGGTGCACGGCGTGAGACAGACGAAATCCCTGCCCATCGCCGTGCAGCGCTGGGCCGAGCAGCTCACTGGGCCGGTCGTGACCGTGCGCGACGCCTCGCACGACTGGCACCGCTCCCGGGTATGGGAGCTCACCGGCGAGAGCGGGGCACGCTGGTACGTGAAAGTCGCGCCCTCGGGGAAATTCTTCGCCCGTGAGACCCGGGCCTACCGAGGAGTTGTTCCCGCGCTCGGGCACGGCCGGGCGCCCCGTCTCCTCGCCAGCCGCGCGGACGACTTGGCGCTGCTGCTCACGGTGGCGCCCGGTGGCCCGGCACCTGGGCTGGGCCTGACCGCCGCCGAGTGGCGGGCCGTGCACGCGCAGGCCGGCATGCTGTGCGCCCGGCTGCACGACGCCGGTGCGCTCGACCCCCGCGACCGGACGGAAGCCGAAGCGTCGCTGGTGGCGGCGGCCGATGGCGCGGAGAAGTACCTGGGCCGCGCTGGGGACCGGCTCACCCCGGGCGAGCAGCAGCTGGTCCGCGACTACGCGGCTCAGGTCCGCCGCGTCGGGCCGGTGCCGCTCGGCTACATCCACGGCGACAACCAGCCGAGGAACTGGCTGTGGTCCGAGGCGGGGCTCGCGCTCGTCGACTTCGAGCGCATTGTCTCCGCTTAGTGGTCATGTCTCATTGCCGAAGCAGGTGAGGCCCTGACCTGCGTTTGTGCTTTGCAGTCTCTGATGTCCCCCACGTACCGTCCCGGCTATGCAGATGATCTTCTATAGCTCGAAGGGCTGGAGGTCGTGGGGGCTCAGCGGCCGGCCCGTGATATCCGAGCTCATGCCGGTCCTCGTCGATGACGACCTTCTCTTCGAGGATGAGCGCGGCGTACGCGACACGGTGGCGATCAACACCTGGCTGCGGTGGCTGCCGCTGGACGGTGTCCCGGCCCCCAACTCATGGGAGTTCTACGGTCGCACGCTGCGGGAGTGGTGCGAGTTCCTTGCGACCTTGGGAATCGGCGTCTTCGACGAGCGTGCCCGGCTGAAAGACGCGCTGAGTCTGTACGCGACCGACAGGTCGTGCGGGCCGCTGAGGCGTCGGCTCGCGGCCACCACGTGGAACCAGCAGATGAGCATCCTGTCGCGCTTCTACACGTGGGCGGACAAGGAGAGTTACGCACCCGCGGTGCCGTTCACCTACAAGGAAGCCGTCTCCATGTACGGGGACCAGGTGCGGACCCAACGAGTCAACCAGGCCCGCCGACGCACTCCGAAGCACCATGTCACGATCCGTTACTTCGAGGCCGACTTCGCGGAGATGTTCGTTCTGGGCCTGGCAGGGCTGCGCCCGGACGGATCACCCGACACGGCGTACCGCGGACGCACGCTCACGCGCAACGCCGCCGTGGGTGACTTCGTGCTCTCCTCGGGGCTGCGGTCGCAAGAGTTCACCTACCTGTTGGACGTGGAGGTCCCCCCTCTTCCTCCGAAGCCGACCGCGCTGCCGATCTCCTTCTCCGTCCCCGAGGGCGTCACGAAGGGGCGCAAGTTCCGCACGACGTGGACGTCCTACAAGAGCCTGGCTCGCGTGCACCGGTACAGGACGACGGTCCGGCCCCTGGCCACGGTCGGCTCGCGCTGGAATCCGCCGGCCCGGTGGGGGGAGCCGCTGGTGGTGAGCGAGGCTGACGCCCGGGGCGGGCGGGTGAATGGCACCCGGGTGAAGTGGGCGGCGCTAACGCCGTCCGAGCGGCGACGCCTGGTGGCCCCCGATGGCGGCTCGATGCTGCTGGGGGTGCAAGCGGACGGGGCCCCCTTCACCGCTTGGGCCACGGTCTTCGAGCGGACCTCGACCCGGATCCGGGAGCGTTTCGAGCCCCGTTTCCCTCACACCGCCCCGCACCGGCTCCGTCACACTTTTGCGATCAGGACGTTGGAGTGGCTGGTCAGCGGCCATTTCATGGAGGCGGCCCGCATGGTCCACGCTACCGACACGGATGCGGCGCTGGCTCTGTACCTGGGCAAGGCGGACCCGATGATGGTTCTGCGTGACCTCCTTGGACACACCAGTGTCGTCACTACAGAATCGTACCTACGCCGTCTCGACATGACCCGGATCTACCGCGAGGCGTATGAACGCGCCGGGCGTGAGTTCGATTTGTTCGCCGAGGACGAGGCGGATGAGGAGTTCGAGGACGAGGCGGTGCTCGTCTGATGGCCGCTCAACTACTGGACGAGCCGGCGCGGCTGGTCTGCTGGTTCACCAAGGGCACGACCGCGACGGTGGAGCTGCCCGAGGAGGAGAACCCTCAGCTGGTGCGCGACATGGCCAGGGGATTGATCGGACTGATACATCCACACGGCCAGGTGGACGCGGAGACCACTGTCCGTGAGTTCGTGCGGGCAACTCGCCTGTTCGCCGCGGCGATGGCCAAGCGCGGGCATGCCGGTGGCGCTGCGGAACTCACTCGTCCTGCCCTCGTTGAGCAGCTGTGGGTGACCGGCCCCGTTCACGAGTCGATGATCCGTCGGATGCTCGCGGCGTTTGACCAGGACACCCCGGCGCTGCGTCCCGAGGTCCGCGAACTGGTGGGCGGTCGGGCATACAACCAGAGCCGCCGCCGGCGGGACTCCAAGCCACTGCTGCCGTACGACGAGACGGTCTGGAGCAGGCTGCAGGAGACATGCCGGACAGAGATCCAGGAAGCATGGTCGCAGTTCCGGCAGGCTCGTGCCGCGGCCGAGACGGGGCGGGATCCCTATCAGCACGGCTGGTCATACGAGAATCTGTGCTGGTGGATGGTCCGCCATGGGCCGGAAACCGCGGTCAGTCTGGGGCAGAGGGCCGGTTGGACGCCGACAATGGCCTACTACCGAATGGGCCGCGGCGCTGCCGCACAGCATGCCTGCACTGCGCTGTTCCCCTCCCCGTCGGTGGTGATCGCCTACCAGCTGCTGTTCGGCGCGTACACCGGCATCGTCCCCGACGGCATCGCCGATCTGGGCGTCGAGGACCTGGAGTGGGCCGGAGACGCAACGATGCTGGTGAACTACCTCAAAGGCCGTACGTCCAAGGAGAGCGTGACCCTGTCCCCGCGGGCCGTTCGACTGGTGGAACGGTGGCTTGAGCATTCCGCCGTCTCGCGCCGCTTCGCCACGGAGACCGAAGGCTCGGAGCTGTGGCTGCGCCACGAATACACCCAGCTCGGCGTCTGGAGGACGGGAGCGTCGCTCCACGATTCCATCCAGGCATGGGTGAGACGGGCGGGCTTGAAGGGCACTGACGGCAAGCCTCTTCGGATCCATCGGCACAGCATCCGGACCTCGTTCGAGTCTCACCGGGACCGCAAACGGTGGTTCGGCAGCGGGCGCGGGCGGATCGACCCGAACCACAGCCCACGGGTCGAAGGCGACCACTACCTGACGGCCGCGACCCCCGCGCAGAAGGACGCGCTGGAGGCGATCGTAGAGGAGGCCCAGGGTGATCTTCTACGTAAAGCACTCCCGCCGACGGTGCTCAGTGACGACGACCTGGCGGATCTGGCCGGCAACCTGCCTGATCTCGTCTCCCGGCTCGGCCTGGACGACGCGGCCATCGCCGAACTGGTCGGCGGGCAGCGTGACGTATTCGTCGCGGCGTGTGCGGACCCGCTCGCGGGACTGCACGGCCCGAAGGACAAGCCGTGCCCGGCCCGCCCATGGGTGTGCCTGCTGTGCCCTCTCTCGCTGTTCGCGCCGCGGCACGCCGCCAACTTGCTGCGGATGAAGGCGTTCTTCGCACGGCAGTGGCAGCAGATGCCGGCCGCACAGTTCATGGCCGTGTTCGGTCCGTATGTGCACCGGATCGAGCAGGTCCTCGCCTCCTACGACCCGGCCGAGCTTGCGCATCTGGCCACGGTGATCACCGACACCGATGACGAGATCCCCCTGCACCCCGAGGAGCGCACCGCATGATGCCCCCGTTGAACCCCAGGCCGAGGCACGATGTCTCGCCCTTCGCCGGCGCCGAGCTGTGTCCTCTGTTCGGCTTCGCCCTGCCGCTGGGTGTGACGAGCCCCTACTTCGACGAGGACCGGTGGCCCTTCGACGCTGTGACCGGGCTGCCGGCCTATCTGCGGCCCAACCAGCGCGCCCTCGACTTCACGCCGATCGCCAACAGGGAGTGGAGGCTGACCGCGAAGGAGTACATCGCGGCGCTGATGGCGCCGCGCCACGACGCTGTCCGTGACCTCGCCTATGCCGAGCGCACCGTGCAGACGCTGACGACCTGCCACGGCAAACTGTCCGAGCTCATACGGTGGTTCAAGTGGCTCACCGAGCAGGGCATCACCCATTTGGACCAGATCACCAACTACCACTGCACGGCGTACGCGGACTTCCGGGCCGAGAAGCTCGGCGACGACGGCGAAGTGATCGCCGACTCCCCGTCGACCAGAGCCGTCGCGATGGGCGCGGTCATCGGGCTCGCGCAGTACCGGGAGTTGTTCACCGGACAGCGGTTCCGAGATGACCTGCGCCCCTTCAACGGCGCGAGTGCCGCTGCGGGCTCGGGCCGGACGGCCGAACTCGCCGGCGCGAACAAGGTTCAGCCGCTGGAGTCCGACGTTCAGCAGCCCCTGCTCGCCGCGGTGCTGTACGTGATCCAAACGCTGGCCCCGCACATCCTGCGAGAAGCCGAGGCGAAACGAGCACGTCAGGCCGCGGACCTCAGTATCACCGCCACCACCCACCCCGGACACAGGGTGTTCTTGCGCAATCTGGAGCGACGGATTGAAGGCGGAGAACCTCTGGAACTGATGACACAGGACTCGGTGAACGCGGCGCGTGTTCGTCGATTGCGTGAGGAGCACGACCCACTGGCCGCTGTTTCCCTCAGCGCACTCGCTCGGGAGTGCGGGACCAAGCAGTTTCGGGGTGCCTGGCTTCCGGAACTCCGCCCTCACCTGGAGCGGGCCCTTGCCCTCGTCGGGGCTTGCGCTCCATACGGCCGCCACGCAGCCGAGGTGGAGCGCGCCGACGGGCAGGGCCACGCCGCCTGGACGCAGCCACTCTTCTCCCTTGATCTGAAGTTCCTGGTCGGATACCTGGCAACGGCCTGCGGCCTGGCGCTGGCCGCACTCGTCGGGATGCGGCACTGCGAGTTGGGCGAACTGGTCGTCGGTTGCCGCCAGCCGCCCCAGGAAATCGCTCCTGACCTCTTCCGTTACCGGCTCGCGGGCAAGCTCATCAAGGGCCAGCCGCTCGGCGGCGTCCGGGACGAGTGGGTGGTGACCCGGGAGGTCTACGAAGCGATCGAGGTGGCCGAGCAGCTCCTCGGCCCAGACGCGGCGCCCGGCACCTCACTGTTCCATCCGGTCTTCTGCGACACGACTTACCAGAACTTCAGAGCGTGGGTGAACGGGCCGGCCGGGCAGCGGCTGGGACTGGCCCCCATTCCGGAGGGGGCGGTGACGCCACGGGCACTCCGGCGCACCCTCGCCGTGGAGATCGCATACCGTCCTGGCGGTCTCCTCGCTGCAAAACTGCAGCTCAAGCACCTGTCTGTGGCCACTACGGAAGGGTACGCAGCCCGTCCGGGCGGTGCTCAGGCGAAGTTCCTCGCCGAGATCAACGAGCTTGAGGAAGAACGCAACATCGGCATTCTGACAGACGTCTACCGCGACTATCAGAGTGGGATCATGCCGTCCGGTCCCGGCGCCCGGGATCTGATCAGTCTCTTCACCAGCGTGGACGGACGGCTCCACGAGCTCTCCGAGCTGGCACCCCAGCTCGTTGACAGCGACCTGGAGGTCGTCTCCATGCTCTCGGCCCGGGCTCGCACCCTCCACTTGGGCACGGCGAACTACTGCTGGTTCATCGATCCGGCCAAGGCGCTGTGCCTGCGGCTGGCTGGTACTCCGGATGCCGACCGGCCTCTTGCTGGTATGTGTGACTCCTCCCGCTGTTCCCAGGCCACGCATCATCCGTGCCATCGCCCGGTATGGGAGGAATCGCGGGAGACCGCCAAGGTGTTCATCGGCAGTCTCAGCCGTCGGCAGAAGACCGAGCGGGCCCGGCTGGAAGTCAGCGTGGCCCGTGCCGAGCGGGTTCTCGCCGAGATCGACCAAGTCGACGCCGCAGGTGTGGCCAGGAAGGACGAGATCTGATGGGGCGGATCAGCGGCAGCGCCCGCGCGCGCAACGAGGAAGCCATCCGAGCGGCCATGGACCGGCTTCTGCGCGGGGAGATCCCGCCGGGCGGTAAGTGCGACCTCAAGACCCTGGCCTTGGAGTCTGGCGTCACCCGGACTGGTTTCTACCCGAAGAAGAACCGGGACGGTACTACCCGGCCGGGTCCCTACCAGCATCTTGGCGAGGAGTTTGGGCGGCGCCTTGTGGCTCTGCAGCAGGCCGGTGAGATCGTCGACCCGCGGGCCGCGCAGATCGAACGGCTCAAGTCTCAGGTTGCCGACCTCAAGGAGAGGCTCGCTAGACGGGACGCGGACCTCGACAAACTCACGACCTTCAGAGCCCTCGCGATCTCCCGGCTCGCCGCTCAGCATGCGGAGATCGAACGCCTGCGGGAACAGGCAACCGCCATCGGCAACATCCGCCGCCTTCCGACCTCCCGTAGCAGCACGGCGCCGTTCGGGTCGTAGGACCGGGGCTGCCGAGGGTCCCGGACGGCCAGCAGCCTGAAGAGGCGCGGACGCGTCGGCATTCGTGGGTCATGGACGATCGGCGCGTTCCCAGTCGCGGGGCGCCGGCCGTGGTGGGGTCCCGGTGGTGGTTCGGGAGCGGTGGACGGTGTAGGGGCGGAACAGGTAGCCGACGGGCGCGGTGAAGGCGTGGACGAGCCGGGTGAACGGCCAGATGGCGAAGACGAGCATGCCGATGAGTGCGTGAAGTTGGAAGGACAGCGGCGCGGCGGCCATGGCGTCGATATCGGGCTGCAGGGTGAAGACGGAGCGGAACCATACCGAGACGGTTTCGCGGTAGTCGTGCACGTCCCCGGTCACTCCCGCACCGAGCAGGGTGCTGGCGAGCCCGGCGACGATGGCAGCGACGGGCTGGCCACCGAAGCGGCTGGCGATGGCCGGCCGGGCGGGCGTCAGCTTGGTGCGGCGAGGTCCAGTGTCCACAGTCGGCCGCCCGTCGCCGAGGTGATCCCGACACCGGCGTCGGTGTACTGGCAGTTCAGCATGTTCTCCTGGTGGATCGCGCCGTCCATCCAGTCGTTCAGTACCTGAGCGGGCGACTTGGTGTTCCGGTCGAGGTTCTCGCCCCACAGGCTCCACTGGTATCCGGCCGCGGTGATCCGGTCGTCCGCGTGGCGGCCCTGCTGGTCGACATGGTCGAAGTAGTGGTTGGCGGCCATGTCCTGGGAGTGTTGCTGGGCCGCGCTGTGCAGCTTGGGGTCGATGTGCAGCGCCTGACAGCGGTTCTTCGCCCGGGCGGTGTTGATCAGGTCGATCAGCTGCCGTTCCAGGCTGGGCGCGCTGGCGGTGGAGCTCGGGGTGCTGGATGGCGTCGGGCTGACCCTCGGGCTGGCGCTGGCGCTGGCGCTGACGCTCGGGGTCGGGGTCGGGGACGGGCTGGCGGTGGTGACCGGTACCGGAGGCGGTGTGACGATGGCCGTGGCGGTCCCGGGCGAGGGTTCGGCGACCGGCACGGTGGCATGGGGCGACTGCTCCGGGAGCACTCGGGCGACGGCCAGGGCGACGGCCGCGATGGCGAGCGCGCCGGCCAGCCGGGCGCCGTGTCGCAGTCGCCGACTCGCGCCGCGCCGAGCGGCCGCTGGGTGCGAGCCGCCCGACTGCCCCGCGCCGTCGGAGAGCGACCCGCCGGCGGAGGGCTGCTGAAGCGCCTGCGGCGCGGGTGAGTTGAGTGGCCCTGCGGTCGGCGTCGCCAGGTGCGCCGAGGAGTGGGCCGCCGTGGCGTGGCTGCCGGTGGAGCTCGCGAAGGCGTGCGCGGTGGGCGTCGCGAACCCGCTGGCGAGCGAGAAGTGGCCGAAGCCGTGCGTGGGGATCACCAGGATGAGGCCCGACAGCAGCCCCTCGGCCGGCACCAGGTCCCGGCCGAAACCCGAGCACTCGCCGCAGGAGCGGATGTGCCGGGCGATCCGCTTACGCCACAGAGTGCTCGGCCGGCCGTCCCAGTCGGCGACGACCTCGTCCAGCATCGGGCAGCGCGGCGTCGCGGCCAGCGCCCGGACCACCGTACGGCTGATCTCCAGCTGCTCCTTCATCCGCTGCACCCGCACGGCCGCGTGCTGCGGGGACAGCTCCATCGCGGTCGCCAGCTCGGCCCGGGTGAGCTGCCCGGCCGCCTCCTGCCACCACAGGGAGAGCAGGTCGCGGTCGTTCTCGTCCATCCAGCGGGTCGCCTCAGCGGTCTCCCGGCGCTGACCGGACAGGCCCAGCCGCAGCACCGTCAGGCCGACGAAGTCCCCGGACGGGTCGGCGACTTGGGCCACGTCGTCCGGGGCGGAGACGCTTGCGGCCCGCCGGGTGGACCAGCAGCGCCGCACCTCGTTCATCGCGACCGCGACCAGCCAGGACCGGAACGAGGCCAGGTCCCGTACTCCCTCGAGCCCGTTCACCACGCGAATCATGGTCTCCTGCACCACGTCGTCCACGTCCGGATGCCCGTTCATCGCCCGGCCGACGATGTTGTAGACCAGCGGCAGACACCCGGCTATCAGCCCATGCCGAGCCTGCTCGTCCCCGGCGCGCGCAGCCGCGACCACCTCGGCGTCCATACCGCTTGTGACCTGCATCCACTGTCCTCACTCGTCTCGATCACACGGCCCCCCGTCTGTCGGAGACCTGTCGCGACAAGGCGGATAACAGGAAAACCGGATCGAATTTCTTTCGGACTTTTCCGTTATCGCGGCCCGGTCCGCCAGGTCTCCCAAGGCGTCGGCACGAACACCGACGCGCACCCTCAGGAGGCAGACCAACATGAACGACAACCCCACGACCCGGATCCCGCTCTTGCGGCAGGACGGGGACGGACCGTGGCAGCGCCCGGCCGAGGCGGACGCGCCCGCCCCGGCACCGGACGGCGGGGCGCACCGCCGGCTTACCCGTCGCCATGGCGCCGCCCCCGCACGGAGCCGGACCATCGCGATCTCGGCGGCCGCCGCACTGGTCGTGGCCGGTATCGCCGGATACACGCTGTCCGGAGCGAACTCCGCAGGCCGCGACGCGACTCGGGTCACGGCGGCCGGTGACGTGCCGGCGCCGAGCGCCCCCGCCCTCGCCCCTCCGTCGGCCACCGTGTCGGCCTCCGCGTCCGCCTCACCGTCCCCGTCCGCCTCGGTCTCCGCCTCGCCGCGCAGCTCGGCATCCGCCAGCGCGTCCCCCTCCGCGCACAAGACCGCGTCCCAGACCCCGGCCACGCGGCCGGCCAAGACGAAGGCCGCCTCCCCGGCTGACGGGCCGGTCGGACCGGACCCGAAGATCCCCGGGGCCCGAACCACCTCCCAGAGCACCAGTGACGCCGAAGCCATGTCGCTGCAACTCCTCAACGCCGAACGAGCCACCGTCGGACTGCCCCCGCTGACGCTGCGCGCCGACCTGTCGGGCTTCGCCCGCAAGTGGGCCCAGCACATGAGCACCACGGGCTTCGGACACTCCAGCGACTCCGACACGCACTACCTGGTGACCGGCTCGCGCACCTGGATCGGCGAGAACATCGTCTGGTGGAGCAATGAGTCCATGACCGCCCAGGAAGCGGCCGAGAAGTTCCAGGCCATGTGGCGCCACAGCTCCGGCCACTACAAGGCCCAGACCAGCTCCTCGTTCACCGAAGTAGGCGTGGGCATCTACCACGACGGGACCGGCTGGTGGGGCGTGCACAACTTCTCCGACGCTCACTGACCCGGCACCGACAGGCCCGTAGCTCGGCGGTGACGGTACCTGCTCCGCACGCTGGCTGACGCACGGTCGGTCTGTGTCCGCCGCTCCCGGGCGCGGCGGACACAGACCTCTGATGGTCTTCCAGAGCACGGCCCCGCGCTCATCGCCCTCGTGTAAGACACCTGCCTGCGACGCCAATGGGGAATGAATACTTCCTCTCGGATCCGGACATGTCACGGGTTGCTGATTCCGGTTCGGGTCTGTCAGACGTGAACCATGATCCGCCCGGCCGCCGGAGTCCTTGGGGTAGAGCGAGTCGAAGCCCAGCCGCCGGCGTTGAAGTTGTGGATCACGTTGCGGACCTGGTCGTCACCGGTGAATGACACCTCGGCGATCTTTGCCACCGGCATGCTCTGCGCGGACAGCAGCACCATCTGGGCCCGCCGCCAGGTCACCACCGACCCGGTGCCCCGGCGGATGATCCGCAGCAGCCGCCGCCCCTCGTCGTCGATCCTCCAACCGCCCGCGTGATCAAACGCAGGGTGTCCAGCTGAGCCCTTAACCGTCCCGAGCACAACAACCGGCCAGACCCGCACCACCGGTCATCACCATGACCGCACCCACGAAGGCACACCACAAAACCGCCTAAAACGGCGGTATTGCGGCTAGCCCCATTCCGCGTGAACTCCCAGGCAGTGCGATGAGGCTCGGATGCGCGCCTCCCTACCTGACGCAGCACGGCATGTGAATAACCATTAGGGTCTACCCCCTGTCATCGGATCGAAAATCTTGCGTTTGCCTCAGCTCTTCCGTAGTAAGTGAACGATGAGTAGTCTCAGCTCCAAGATGGAGTCGAAGGCTGGAGCTGCCGTGACAACACGCGTGACCGTTGCTGGTGTCGGGATGATCCCGTTCAGGACGCCCAGGAACAGTGAGTCCTACGACGTGATGGGCGCCGAGGCTGCGCGTGCTGCGCTCGCCGATGCGGGGATCGACTATGGCCTGGTTCAGCAGGCGTACGTCGGCTATGTGTATGGCGACTCGACATGTGGCCAGGCCGCGCTGTACGGCGTGGGGCAGACCGGCATCCCGATCGTCAACGTGAACAACAACTGCTCGACGGGATCCTCGGCGCTGTTCCTGGCGCGGCAGGCGATCGAGAGCGGCATGCTGGACTGCGTGCTCGCCCTCGGCTTCGAGCAGATGCAGCGCGGCGCGCTGGCGACGCACTTCCAGGACCGCCCCAGCCCGTTCGCCCGCTTCGACGAGGTGGCCCTCGCTGTCGATGGTGACTCGGACGCCCCGTTCGCAGCCCGGTACTTCGGCGGTGCGGGCTCGGCCTACGCCAAGGAGTACGGCCTGGCCGAGGACACCTTCGCCAGGATCGCGGTGAAGGCGCGCAGGCACGCGGCGAACAATCCCTACGCGGTGTTCCGTGACCCGGTAACGGTCGAGGAGGTGCTCGCCTCGCCCCGGATCTACGGCCCGCTGACCCGTCTGCAGTGCTGCCCGCCCACCTGCGGGGCGGCTGCAGCCGTGCTGTGCTCGGAGGAGTTCGCCCGCAAGCACGGCCTTCGCACCGACGTGGCGATCAGGGCTCAGGCAATGACCACGGACTACCCGTCGACGTTCGCCGACATGGACATGCGCAAGGTCGTCGGGTTCGACATGTCCAAGGCCGCGGCGCAGGCCGTCTACGAGAGGGCCGGGGTCGGGCCGGAGGACGTGAAGGTCGTCGAGCTGCATGACTGCTTCACCACTAACGAGCTGCTCACCTATGAGGCGCTCGGGCTGACGCCGGAGGGCAGCGCGGAGAAGTTCATCCGCGACGGCGACAACACCTACGGCGGCCGGGTGGTCACCAACCCCTCGGGCGGCCTGCTGTCGAAGGGCCATCCGCTGGGCGCGACCGGGCTGGCCCAGTGCGCCGAGCTGGTCTGGCAGCTGCGCGGCCAGGCCGAGGCGCGGCAGGTGGAGGGCGTGAAGGTGGCGCTGCAGCACAACATCGGGCTTGGCGGTGCCGCAGTGGTGACGCTGTACGAGAAGATGGGCTGAGCGATGCCGATCGACGCCGAGGCGGCCCTGAAACTGCCGCTGGATCCGATCACCGTCCAGCTGGAGCGCGGCAGGCTGCGCTTCTTCGCCAAGGCCATCGGCCAGACCGATCCCGTGTACACGGACCTGGACGCCGCCAGGCAGGCGGGCCACCCCGATCTGCCGGTGCCCCCGACGTTCTTCTTCAGCCTGGAGCTGGAGGTGCCCGACCCGTTCGGTTACCTGGCCGCGCTGGACGTGGACCTGCGCCGGGTGCTGCACGGCGAGCAGTCGTTCACTTACCACCAGCTGACCCATGCGGGCGACACGCTCACGCTCCAGCCGCGCATCGTGGACGTGTCCAGCAAGAAGGGCGGCGCGCTGGAGTTCCTCGTCAAGCAGACCGACGTCAGCCGCGGCGGCGAGCTGATCGCCCAGGCGCAGAGCGTCATCGTGGTGCGCAATCCGGAGGTGTCGCGGTGACCGTCCCGCAGCAGGTCGAGGCCGGCACCGAGCTGCCTGCGCTGCGGGCTGCACCGATCTCGCGGACCACGCTGGCACTGTTCGCGGGCGCGTCCGGCGACCACAACCCCATCCACATCGACCTCGACGTGGCCAAATCCGCCGGCATGGACGACGTGTTCGCGCACGGAATGCTCTCCATGGCCTATCTGGGCCGGCTGCTCACCGACTGGGTGCCACAGGAGCGAATCCGCTCGTACCGGGTGCGCTTCGCCGCCCTCACCCCGGTGCACGGCCGTCCGACCTGCACCGCAAGCGTGGTGTCCGTCAAGGACGGCCTCGCCACGCTCGCCCTGACCGTCACCCTCGACGACGGCACCCTCACCCTCGTCGGCGACGCCGTCGTCGCCCTGCACTGACCGAATCACACTGGGCTGGAAGGAACTCGACTCACATGGGAAAGCTCGACGGCAAGGTTGCCATCGTCTCCGGTTCGGGCCGCGGTATCGGCCGCGAGATCGCACTCAAGCTGGCCTCGGACGGCGCGGCCGTGGTGGTCAACGACCTGGACGCGGAGCCCGCGAAGGAGACGGTGGCCGCGATCGAGGCCGGCGGAGGCAGGGCATTGGCCTGTGTGGGCAGCGTGACCAAGAAGGGGTTCGCGGAGCGCTTCGTGCAGACGGCCGCCGAGACCTTCGGCGGACTCGACATCATCGTCAACAACGCCGGCTACACCTGGGACAGCGTCATCCAGAAGATGACCGACGAACAGTGGGACGCCATCCTCGGCGTCCACCTCAAGGCTCCGTTCCGGATCCTGCGGGCCGCCCAGCCGCTCATCTCCGCGGCGGCGAAGCGGGCCCGCGAGGCGGGTGAACCGGTGCCCTGCCGCAAGGTCGTCAACATCTCCTCGATCGCCGGGCTCGGCGGCAACGCGGGACAGGCCAACTACGCCGCCGCCAAGGCGGGCGTCACCGGCCTGACCAGGACGCTGGCCAAGGAGTGGGGCCGGTACAACGTCACGGTCAACACGGTCGCGTTCGGGCTGATCAGGACCCGGCTGACGGACGCCCCCGCCGGTGACGGGACGATCGACGTGCAGGGTCAGGAGATCAAGGTCGGCGTCAGCCCCGACCTGCTGGACGCGATGGAGCGCTCGATCCCGCTCGGCCGCGCAGGCACCCCCACGGACGCGGCCGGATCGGTGTACCTGTTCTGCATCCCGGAGTCGGACTACGTCAGCGGGCAGACCCTGGTCTGCGGCGGCGGATTCGTGATCTGACCGCCATGGTCCGCGCCGATCTCGGCAACGGCGTCGCCACCCTCACGCTCGACCGCCCCGACCGGCCCAGCGCATTCCCCAGCTGCGTCCGTACCCGCTCCCGATAGCCCGAGAAAGATGGATAGATCATGAAACGTACCCTTTTTGAAGCCGAGCACAAGGCTTACCGGGACAGTGTGCGGGCTTTCATCGACAAGGAGGTCGTGCCGCACTACGAGCACTGGGACAAGGCGGGCATCGTGCCCCGGCAACTCTTCACCGGCCTGGGCCGCCTCGGCGCGCTCGGCATCGCCGTGCCCGAGGAGTTCGGCGGTGCCGGGATCCACGACTTCCGCTACAACGTGATCCTGCAGGAGGAAGGTGCCCGCGCGGCGGTCTCTCCGGCGGTGCTCGGTCCCGCGCTGCACGCCGACGTGTGCTTGCCGTACTTCCTCGAGTGCACCAGCGCCGAGCAGAAGGCCCGCTGGCTTCCCGGCATTGCCTCCGGCGAACTGATCACCGCGATCGCCATGACCGAGCCGGGCACCGGGTCCGACCTGTCCGGCATCCGCACGAAGGCCGTCCGCGACGGCGACCACTACGTCATCGACGGCGCGAAGACCTTCATCACCAACGGCATCAACTCCGACCTGGTGATCGTCGCGGTCCGCACCGGCGAGCATCCGCACCGCGGCCTGAGCCTGATCGTCGTCGAACGCGACACCCCGGGCTTCGAACGCGGCCGCAAGCTCGAAAAGGTCGGACTGCACGCCCAGGACACCGCCGAACTATCCTTCACCGGCGCCCGGGTGCCGACGGCCAACCTGCTCGGCACCGAAGGCGAGGGCTTCTCCGCCCTGACCAGGAACCTCGCGCAGGAACGGATCTCGGTCGCGGTGTCCGGCCTGGCCCAGGCGACCGCCGCATTCGACTGGACCGTCACATACGTCCGCGAGCGCAAGGCCTTCGGCAAGCCCATCGGATCACTGCAGGTGATCCGGCACCGGCTCGCCGAGCTCGCGACCGAGATCGACGTGGCCCAGCACTACCTGGACCGCTGCATCCTCGCGCTCAACGCGGGCGAGCTGACCGCCGTCGACGCCGCCAAGGCCAAGTGGTGGTGCACCGAACTGCAAGGCAGGGTCGTGGACGCCTGCGTCCAACTCCACGGTGGATACGGCTACATGATCGAGTACCCGATCGCACGGGCGTGGCAGGACAGCCGGGTCACCCGCATCTACGCAGGCACGACCGAGATCATGAAGGAGATCATCGGCCGCTCCCTCGACCTCGGATAGCCGCCTCATCAGATCACCGAGCAAAGGAGCGCCTGATGCACGTGACCCAGACCCTGCGAAGAGCCCTCCAGCACGATCCTGGACGGCCGATGACGATCTACGGAGACCAGGTCCGGACGGTCGCCGAATCGGCGGAGCGAGTGGCCCGCTTCGCCGGCGCCCTGCGCTCGCTCGGCGTGCTGTCGGGGGACCGGGTGGGCATTCTCGCCTTGAACTCCGACTGCTACCACGAGTACCTCCTCGCGGTGCCGTGGGCCGATGCCGTGGTCAACCCGATCAACGTCCGGTGGAGCGTCGTCGAGATCGTCTACGCGCTGAGGGAGTCCGGTACGCGCGTGCTCCTGATCGACGACGCTTTCGCGGGCATGCTGCCCGCGCTGCGCGAGCAGTTCGCGGAACTGGCGACCGTGATCTTCATCGGTGACGGACCGCTCCCCGAGGGGGCCCTGGACTACGAGCACCTGCTCGCCTCCTGCGATCCGGTCGAGGACGCCCGCAGAGGGGGTGACGAGCTGTTCGGTGTCTTCTACACGGGTGGGACCACCGGGCATCCCAAGGGAGTGATGCTCAGTCACGACAACGTGCTGACCTCCGCTCTGGGTTCCCTCGCGACAGGCGCCTTCGTCGGCCCGGGCGGCCGGCTGCTGCACGCTGCGCCGATGTTCCACCTGGCCGACCTCGGCGCCTGGGTCGGCGGCATGCTGGTCGGCTCGACGCATGTGATCGTGCCGGCCTTCACCCCGGCCGGGGTGCTCCAGGCGATGTCCCGGCACCGCGTCACCGACACCCTGCTGGTCCCCACCATGATCCAGATGCTGATCGACGCCCCCGAGCTCCCAGGCCACGACGTCGGCAGCCTCCGCGCGGTCTTCTACGGAGCATCGCCGATCTCGGAGGCCGTGCTCGAACGAGCCCGCCGGGCGTTCCCCGCCACAGGCTTCGCCCAGTTCTACGGCATGACGGAACTCTCCCCGATCGCGACCGCCCTGACACCGGCCGACCACGAGGACCCGAAGCTGCTCCGCTCAGCAGGCCGCAGCGCTCCGCACTGCGAAGTACGCATCGTGAGCCCCGACGAGACCGAGGTTCCCCGCGGAACGATCGGCGAGATCGTCGTGCGCGGCGACAACGCAATGATCGGCTACTGGGGCAGGCCGCAGGACACCGAGGCGGCCCTGCGCGGTGGCTGGATGCACACCGGCGACGGCGGCTACATGGACGAACACGGCTACGTCTTCATCGTCGACCGGATCAAGGACATGATCGTCTCCGGTGGCGAGAACGTGTACTCCACCGAGGTCGAGAACGCGCTCGCCAAGCACCCCGCGGTGGCGACCTGCGCGGTCATCGGCGTGCCCGACCCGACCTACGGCGAGCGCGTACACGCCGTCGTGGTGCTCAAACCCGGCCGGTCCGCGGCGGAGGCGGAGCTGCGCCATGCCTGCCGTGAACACATCGCCGGCTACAAGGTGCCGCGCAGCATCGACTTCGTCGACACCCTGCCCACATCGGGGGCGGGCAAGATTCTCAAGCGGGAGCTGCGCCGGAAATACTGGGCGGACGACGAACGCCAGGTCCGCTGCGCTGCGCGTATGTGGCCCAGCCCTTGAACGAGGAGGAGACAGTGACGCTCGACACGGAGGCATCAGCACCTCCAGCCCCAGGCACTCGGCCCCGCAACCGCCGGGTGTTGATCATCGCCGCGGCACGCGAGCTGTTCTCCCGGTACGGCTTCGCCAACGTGGCGATGAGCGACATCGCCGCGGCGGTCGGTATCGGCCCCTCGGCGCTGTACCGGCACTTCAGCGGCAAGCATGAACTGCTCCATGCGGTCGTCGCCGAGGCCCTTCAGACGTACCTGGCCGGGCTGCACACCGCGCGACCGGGCGACCTGGGCGCGTTGGCCGACGAGTTCGCCGAGGCCGCCTTGGCCCGTCGCGAGCTCGGCGTGCTGTGGCAGCGCGAAGCCCGGCACCTGCCACCCGAACAGCACAGCGAACTCGGCGAGCAGCTGCGCACCGCCCGGCGCCTGTTCGTCGATCAGCTGACCGCGTTGCGGCCGGACCTGGACCCGGGCCACGCGGAACTTCTCGCATGGAGCACGCTCGACATCGCAGCCAGCATCGCCTACCAGCACATCGAGATGCCCACGCCCGAGTATGCGAGCCTGATCGCCGACCTCGTGCGGTGCGTGGCAACCGCCGACCTCCCGCACCTCGGTGATCGCGCCGCCGACCGCCCAGACGGCGGCCAGAGGCTTTCCCACCGCTCCCGTCGGGAGAGCCTGCTGGGCGCGGCAACCGCACTGTTCGCCGAACGCGGCTACGCCTCCGTCAGCTTGGAGGACACCGGCGCCGCCGTCGGAATCGCCGGGCAGAGCATCTACAACCACTTCTCCAGCAAGCACGAGATCCTCGCCACCGCCATGAACCGCAGCGCCGAACGGCTGTGGCTCGACCTGGCCGAGGTACTCGCCTGCGCGCACGACCATGCGGACGCCCTGCGTCTCCTCGTCCTGAAGTACACCCGGTTCGCACTGGCCCACCCCCACCTGGTGACACTCATCGTCACCGAGACCGAGCACCTCCCGGAAGAAGAGCGGCAACAGACCCGCCAGACCCAGCGCGACTACATCGACGAATGGCTGAACCTCCTGCGCTCTGTCCACCCGAGCATGTCCCCGGCCGAGGCGCGCGTCCGCGTACAGGCCGTACTCACCATCGTCAACGACATCGCCCGAACCCCCCGCCTGCGCACCCGGCCTGGCATCACGGACAACGTCCAACACCTCGGCTGCATCCTTCTCGCACTACGCGGCGACCCGTAACCGCTCCCTGAAGAGTGAGCGGACACCCACCCACGTGGCTACAGCCTGTTCTGACACACGCCAGCGATGCTCCCCAAGATCCCGTCCACCCGCCCGGCGCCCCGACGGGGCGATCTGCGGTCGCCGACAGCGAGAGGTACGGACAGCGGACGCCCTACCAGCCGTGCCGAGGTGCGGCGCCACGGAGACAATCACTCAGCTCGTTGCTCGTCGTCGTCCCGAACAAAATGGGCCATGCCACCGAGCGCCGATGTTGCCGCCGGAGCCGCTTCTCAGTGCAGTCACAAGCCCGTACCTGTTGGACCCCCGGTCGCGGGCTGACGACCGACCGCTCAGCTCACCGCCTCGGCACTCCTGTCACAAGCCGGTGCGGTCAGCCGGCCGCGCCCTGCAACAGGATGGCGGTGATGAAGTCCGGGGCCTGGCGAGGGCCCATGTGGCCTTCAAGGGTGAGCTCCCAAGCGGTCTCGGCCAGGCCACAGAAGGTCGAGGCCAGCCAGGTGGCCGGCATGTCCTTGCGCAGCAGGCCCGCCACCTGGCCGCGTTCGACGAACGAGACGGTCCGGCCGAAGACAACGTCGGCCCGGGCGCTCGCCTCGGGCACGCCCAGGACGTCCGGCTCGACGTAGACCAGGTTCCACAGCTGAGCGAACGGGACGTAGTCGTGCACCAGCGCGGCCAGTGCCTGCTCCATGGAGGCGGTACCGGTCTCAGCCCGGGAGAGGACCCGCTCGCAGTCATCCAGGACCTTCCCGGCCATCGCCTGCACCAGGTGCTGGCGGGTGGGGAACAGGCGGACCAAGGTCGCCCGGCTGATGCCCGCGCGCGTTGCGATGGTCTGCATCGACGCCCCTCTGTCCTTGGCGAGCACTGGGATCGCCGAGTCCAGCACATCTGTCGCGTCCGTACGCATCGCCGAAAAGACTCCCTTGCCTCTATTGACACACCGATGTATCAATCTATGCTTTGAAGCGTCAGTCCCATTGTACTGAAGGGGGTGTCACCCGTTGCCCGAAAGCCCTGTCCGCTCCGCGGCTACCGCCGTGACACGCTGCCTCTCCCCCGCTTCCACCGCCGTCAGGCGCACCGCGCTCCCGCCGCGGCCGCAAGCCCGCCCCCGAGGCGGCCAGGACTGAGGCTCCCGCACCCGATCCACTCAGCCCGAACGCCCGATCGGTCCACGCCACGCACAGCGGAACGGCGAGAGATGCGCACCCCAGACGGGGCAGCACTCAACCGGACCAGATCCGGGCTGCTCTGGGCCCGCCCGCCCAGCTGCTTCGAGATTCATCACAGACCCTGTCAGATCGCAGATCGGTATGAACATGACGATGCACCGTCGACGCTTCTTGCAGAGTGTGGGCCTCGGCCTGCCCAGCCTGGCGGTGCTGTCCGCCTGCCGGGCGGACGGCCTCGACGCCGCCACCGCGGCTGCCCCCGCGGGCCGTACCGGGGTGATCGTCATCGGCGCCGGGATCAGCGGTCTCGCCGCCGCCCGTCATCTGGCCGACCAGGGTGAGGACGTCCTGGTCCTCGAAGCCCGTGACCGGATCGGCGGCCGGATCTGGACCAGCGACGCGTGGGACGGCGCGCCGGTCGACCTCGGCGCGTCCTGGATCCACGGCACCGACAAGAACCCGATCACCGCGCTGGCCGCGAAGGCCAAGGCGCGGACGATCGAGACCGACCTGGAGAGCAC
Organism: Streptomyces sp. NPDC055103; assembly: GCF_053607625.1. Taxonomy (NCBI): domain Bacteria; kingdom Bacillati; phylum Actinomycetota; class Actinomycetes; order Kitasatosporales; family Streptomycetaceae; genus Streptomyces; species Streptomyces sp. NPDC055103. The sequence continues at coordinate 32,918 of NZ_JBSGTX010000018.1, read as the reverse complement.
CACCGGGTACCTCACCAACGGCAGTCAGGCCGAAGGCGCCCAGGCCCAGGCGCTCGAACGCTGGCGGGACGAGACCGCCGACGCCCTGACCGCCTACCAGAACAGCCAGGACAGGGACGCGGCGATGCGCGGCGTCGTCGAGCGCACGCTGGGCTGGTCCACGCTGCCGGATGGCGACAAGGCGATGATCAACAGCGCGCTCAACGACTACGAGCACGAGTACTCGGGCAGCGTGAGCCAGATGTCGACCCTCTACTTCGACAGCGACACCAAGATCAACGGCCCCGACGTACTGTTCCCGGACGGCTACGGGCAGATCACCGACCTCCTCGCGGCCGGGCTGACCATCCGCACCGGACACGTCGTCAAGCACATCGACTGGAACGGCGACGGCGTGAGCGTCGCCACCGACAAGGGCACCTTCCAGGCCGACCAAGTCGTGGTGACGCTGCCCCTGGGCGTCCTGCAGAGCGGCGCGGTCACCTTCGGTCCCGGCCTGCCCGAGGCCAAGCGCGACGCCATCGACAAGCTCGGCATGGGGCTGCTCAACAAGTGCTACCTGCGCTTCCCCCAGAAGTTCTGGCCCGACACCGACTGGCTGAACTACGTGCCGGCCCTGGACAAGTACGGGCAGTGGGCCCAGTGGATCAACGTCACCCGCGTCAACGGGCAGCCCGTACTGCTCGGCTTCAACGCCACCGACTTCGGCCGCACGATCGAAAGTTGGGACGACGCCGAGATCGTCGACAGCGCCATGGAGACGCTGAGGACCATCTTCGGCCCTGACATCCCCGCGCCGACCGGCCACCAGATCAGCCGCTGGGCGTCCGACCCGTACGCGCGCGGCGCGTACTCGTACAGCAAGCTCGGCTCCACGCCGGCCATGCGCGACCAGCTCGCGGCCGGCGTGGGCGACCGCGTGTTCTTCGCCGGCGAGGCGACCCACCGCAAGTCGTTCGCGACCGTCCACGGCGCCTACCTTTCAGGGATCCGCGCCGCCAAGGAGATCACCGGCTGAGAAGCCGCACACAAGGAAAGCCATCGGCCTCTGTCCCCGCCGTGCGCACGGCGGGGACAGAGGCGTGCCCAAACTGGCGCGGCCGTGCAGCGCCTCCTGGGCACGTCGGCGGTCAACCACGCGGAGTCATTGCCGTCTTGGGGAACCGTCTGTCCGAGCCGGGGCCGTTCTCCGCCGGGAATCTTCGCCGGATACGATCCGGTGCGATTCCGGCCAATGGCCAGAACCCAGTCCCTACCGCACCCCGTTCCAACTGCTCGACTCGCAAGGAGCCAGCGTGACCGCAGAGCCCTCCCCCGCCCCCTCGCCTTCGGCCTTCCAGGCGTTGTCCCTGGAGGACCCCCGCGAGATCGGCGGCTACCGCCTCTGCGCGCGGCTCGGCGCGGGCGGCATGGGCCATGTCTACCTGGCCCACACCCCGGGCGGGCGACCGGTCGCGCTCAAGGTGATCCGGCCCGAGCTCGCCCAAGACCCCGAGTTCCGGTACCGCTTCGCCCAGGAGGTCGCCAGCGCGCGGCGTATCCACGGCCTCTACACCGCCCAGGTGGTCGACGCCGGCACCGACGCCGCCACCCCCTGGCTCGCCACCGCCTTCGTCCCCGGCCCTTCCCTCCAGCAGGTCGTCCACCGCCACGGCCCGCTGCCCGAGCGGACCGTCCTGCTCCTGCTCGTCGGCATCGCCGAGGCCCTCCAGGCGATCCACGCAGCGGGCGTCGTCCACCGGGACCTCAAGCCCGCCAACGTCCTCGTCGCCGCCGACGGCCCCCGCGTGATCGACTTCGGCATCGCCCGCGCCGCCGACGCCAGCCCCCTCACGGGCACCGGCCTGCGCATCGGCTCTCCCGGCTTCATGGCCCCCGAACAGGCCCTCGGGCTGCCCGCCACCCCGGCCACTGACGTCTTCGCCCTGGGCGCCCTCATCGCGTATATAGGCTCGGGCACATCCCCCTTCGGAGACGGGCCCGAGCACGCGGCCCTCTACAGGGCGGTGCACGAGGAACCCGACCTCTCCCGCCTCCCGTACGGACTGCACGAACTGGTCCGGTACTGCCTGGCCAAGAACCCCGAGGACCGGCCCGGCACCGCCTGGCTGATCGAAGCCGCCCGCAGCCACCCCGCCACCGGCGGCGAACTCCGCTTCTCCGACGGCTGGCTGCCCCAGCAGGTCAGCAGCGAACTCCACCGCCACACCGACCTGCCGGACACACCTCCCCCGCCCGCCACCGTCCTCGACCCGGCCCGCGCGGTGGACGACGCCCCGACCGCACACGCCCGCCCCACCCCGGCGACCCCCCAGCCACAGCAGCCGGCCCCCGCCAGACGCAGAGCCACCACCCCCGCGCGGCGAGGCACCCGCACCGCGCTCCTGACAACCGCCGCCCTCCTCGCCGGCGCGACGGCGGCCTTCCTCCTGATCGACTCCGGATACCTGGACACCTCAGACGCCCCCGGCGCCGCACCGGCCGGCAGCCCTACCCCGTCCACCCCGCAGCCGGCCACCACCCACGGCTACACCGTGCCCTACACGAACGTCGAACTCACCTCCCCCGACTCCGACTACGAGATCGACCTGAGGACCGGGAAGGTGAGCCAGGAGACCCCCGCCTGGTACCTGGGCCGCGAAGCCGGCGAGTTCTACGTACCCGACGACAGCACCGCCTACATCGCACCGGACGGCCCCCTCGCCCTCCCCGACTGCCTCACCGGCCTCGACACCCAGCCCGCCTCGGCCCTGCCCTTCACCACCCTGCGCGCCGACCGCAGCTTCTGCGTCCGGGCCTACGGCGGCCGGGACATCGCCATCATCCGCACCCTCAATGCCCCCTCGGACGACGCCCCGTTGAAGGTCTCGATCACCTACTACCGCCGCGCCGCCTGAGCCCGGCCGACGCACGACCAGGGGGAACCGTCGTGTGCTTCAGCAGTTCCTAACGGAAGCCTTCTGAGGGCTCTCGCTTCTCGGCGTTCGACTCTGCCTTCTATTCGGGGCGAACGGCTTACAGCTGGCGATCAGGGCGGCCTGTGCAGCACCAGCCAGGTTGACGAGCCTCTGCTGCTGCCAGCTAAGGCGGCTTCGTGCATACCGTGGCATCGCCCCGTCGCCCTTGGCGGCGGGGCGTTAGGACACGCTCGACGACAAGGTGAGCGCCCATCTTCGCGTGGCACAGACGGCGAGCCAGAGATTCAACATCCATGCATCTATTGACACATCGCTGCCTCAATCTATTCTTTGATGTGTCCGCTTCCTGGGGTGCAGAGCGCTTCTCGTGGTGTCCCTCTGCCCCGTCGTCCTTGCCCGCGGCCCGTTCTGTGTCCCCCGCAGTGCGGCGTCGGGCGGCTTGCGCGGCAGGAGGGGCGTTGCGTGTGCGGTGCGGCACGCAGCGGGCAGCCTCGCGCGCGTTGTGGTGAGGCTGCCGACGCCGCCGACGCAGCGGAGTGCCAGACCCGTGCTCAACTCCCGTCGCCCCATGCGTCGCGCCGGAACGACAAGCACCCATCCGTCCGAGACCGAATCCCGCGTCAGATCGCAGATTGGTTGACCGCCATGACCTTGCAACGACGGAGTCTTCTGAAGGCACTGGGCATGGGTGTGCCCGCTGCGGCCGCCCTGGGCGCGATGGGAGTGGGCACCGCGGCCGGCGCTGTCCCCGCCGGGGTCGCTCCGGCCGCGGCTTCCGCAGCACGGCGCGACGTGATCGTGATCGGTGCCGGCATCAGCGGACTGTCTGCGGCTCGCTACCTCGCCGACCGCGGGGAGGACGTCCTGGTCCTGGAGGCGCGGGACAGGATCGGCGGACGGATCTGGACCAGCGGGCGCTGGTCGGATTCGCCGGCGGACATGGGGGCGTCATGGATCCACGGCGTCACCGGCAACCCGATCACCACGCTGGCTTCGCAGGCGAAGGCGAGAACGGTGCCGTCGAGCAACGACAGCACGACCTACTACCTGCCCTCGGGTGCACCGGCAACCGCCTCCCAGGTCAGGGCGCTCGACAACTGGGCGGCCAGGGCGGCAAACGCCCTTGCCTCCTATCAGGACACCCAGGACACGGACGCGTCCTTGCGGTCGGTGGTTCACAAGGCCGTCGGATGGTCCTCGCTGCCCGACTCCGACAAGGCCCTGCTCGGCTACGGCCTGAACGACTACGAACACGAGTACTCCGGCGGCGTGGACCAGATGTCGGCACTGAACTTCGACAGCGGCGCCGACCTCAAGGGCGGCGACGTGGTGTTCCCTCGGGGCTACCGCCAGATCACCGACCATCTCGCCAGTGGGCTGGCGATCCAGACCGGCCAGATCGTCAAGCGTGTCGACTGGAATGCCGCCGGAGTGAGCGTCACCACCGACAAGGGCACCTTCTCCGCCGACCATGTGGTGGTCACCCTGCCGCTGGGCGTCTTGCAGAGCGGCGCGGTCGCCTTCGGTCCCGGCCTGCCCGCCACCAAGCGCACCGCCATCGGCAAGCTCGGCATGGGCGTGCTCAACAAGTGCTACCTGCGCTTCCCCCGCACCTTCTGGCCGAACACCGACTGGCTTGGCTACGTGCCTCCCGTAACCCGGTACGGGCAGTGGGCGCAGTGGGTCAACGTGACCCGCGCGAACGGGCAGCCGGTCCTCCTCGGCTTCAACGCCGGCGGCTTCGGCCGCTCGGTCGAGGGCTGGAGCGACGGGCAAATCGTCGACAGCGCCATGGCCACTTTGAGGACGATGTTCGGCAGTGCGGTCCCCGCACCCGCGGACTACCAGGTCACCCGGTGGGCATCCGACCCGTACGCACTGGGCTCCTACTCCTACAACGGCATCGGCTCGACACCGGCGATGCGCGACCAGCTCGCTGCCGCTGTCGGTGGAAGGGTGCACTTTGCCGGCGAGGCGACCAGCCGCACATCCTTCGCCACCACACACGGCGCATACCAGTCCGGTCTCCGCGCCGCCAAGGAAGTCCTGGCCTGACGTGATTCCCAGTGGGCTCTTGGCGCCGGTCGAGGCCAGCCCACAACCGCGCCACCGCCCTTCTCCCCGTCGCACCGTGCCCGGCCGGGACCAATCCAGGGCACGGCCGCCCTTTCGTAGAGATGTAGGTGCCTTTGCCATGCCCACGACCGCGCTTACCGCGGGATCGCGCTCCTTCTGGGAGTCGGCCGCCGGCCTGGACGACGCCCTGCCCGCGGCTGCCGCCGGGCCTCTGAGCGGTTCGCTGGACGTCGACGTCGCCGTCATCGGCGGCGGTTACACCGGCCTGTGGACGGCCTATTACCTCAAGAAGGCACAGCCCTCGCTGCACGTCGCGGTGCTGGAACGCCACTCCTGCGGATTCGGGGCGTCCGGGCGCAACGGCGGCTGGCTCTACAACGGTTTCGCGGGCCGGTCTGTCTTCGCCGAACGCTACGGCACCGAGCGGGCCATCGCGATGCAGCGGGCGATGAACGACACGGTCGACGAAGTGCTGCACGTCTGCGAGGCCGAGGGCATCGATGCTCACCAGACCAAGGGCGGGGTGCTGGAGGTCGCCTGCACCCCTGCCCAGGTCGAGCGCCTGAACGCGTTCGTGGCCACCGAGCACGCATTCGGACAGACGCACGTCCAACGCCTCGACGCCGCTCACGCTGCGGAGCGGATCGCGATCCCCGGCGTGCTGGGGGCGAGCTGGGACCCGGATGGGGCCCGGATCCAACCCGCTCTGCTGGTGCGGGGCCTGGCGGCCGCAGCCCGGCGTGCGGGCGTGGACATCTACGAGAACACGGCCGTGACGCACATCCTTCCCGCCGAGGACGGCCGGCCTGCCCGCGCCGTTACCGACGGCGGCACGGTGTCGGCGGCCTACGTGCTGCGCTGTACCGAGGGCTTCACCGCCGACCTGCCGGGCGAGCGCCGATCGTGGCTTCCGATGAATTCCTCACTGATCGTCACCGCACCACTGTCCACATCGTTCTGGGCCTCGGTCGGCTGGGAGGGACGGGAGGTGCTGGGGGACTTCGCGCACGCCTACATGTACGCCCAGCGCACCGCCGACGACCGCATCGCGCTGGGCGGCCGGGGGGTGCCCTACCGGTTCGGCTCCCGCACCGACGTCGTGGGGGCGACCCCCCGCCGGACCGTCGAACAGCTGACGACGATCTTGCACCGCATGTTTCCGGGCGCCCGCGGTGTGCCGGTGGAGCAGGCGTGGTCGGGCGTGCTCGGCGTCCCCCGGGACTGGTGTAGCACCGTGGCTCTCGACCGTGCCTCGGGCCTGGGGTGGGCCGGCGGCTACGTCGGCAGCGGGGTGACCACCGCCAACCTGGCCGGCCGTACCCTGCGCGACCTCGTCCTCGGGCAGAAGACCGAGCTGACCGCGCTTCCCTGGGTGGGGCACCGCGTACGCAGGTGGGAGCCTGAACCGCTGCGGTGGATGGGCGTGCACGGCCTTTACGCCGCCTACCACCTGTCCGACGCTCTCGAGCGTGGCGGGTGCCGGCGCACCCCTGCGCTGGCACGCATCGCGAACGCAGTGGCCGGACGGAACTGAGGCTCTCCAACTCCTGCACCATGTCCGATATATAGCTGTCTTCTCTATTTCCCCGTGTCTTCCACCTGGTTTCGCTGGGGATGTTGGATCTACTGGTTCGATGGTCAAGGAGTGGTGGCGGGTGCTAGGAGGGCGGGCGCGCGTATGGGCAGGGGTCGCAGCGGCGGTCCTTGTTGTGGCTGTGGCGTGTGGCATCGGCCTTGCGGCCTTCGCTGCCGATTTCGAGAGCCAGCCGGGGGCTGTGGTTACAGGAGCGGTGGGCGCAAAGGACAGGGTGTCCATCGAGGTCTCAGTGCAGCGGGTGCACCCGGACCGGGATGACCTGGATGTGCGGGTGTGGGTGGAGCCGCACGGTGCGCTGGCGTCCTCGCGAGGCGAGACCCCCGCCCGGGAGATCGAGGTGATGACGCCCGGGCTGACAGGCCGCTCCCTCGTGTTCCCGGCCGGCCAGCGCATGGGGGCCCATGATCTGGTAGTGGAACTGGCCAGTGGCGAGTTCGCCAACTATCCGTTCGACCGCTACACGACCTCACTCTACTTCTCCGCTACAGCGGCCGGTCGCCCGGTGCCGGTCGAACTGAGGCTGGACGAGGCCGATCCGCTGTTCACACTGCGCGCCACGGGAAGCGACGGGCTGGAGCCCAGCTTCGACGTCACGCTTGCCCGAAGCCGCGGCACGTTCGCCATGGTGAGCCTGATGTTCATCGTGATGTGGACCCTGGCGCTCGCCGTCGCGGTCGGCGCACTCGTGATCGGCGGGACCCGCAGAGGACTGGTCTGGCCGGCGATGGGCTGGATGGCGGCGACTCTCTTCGCCCTGGCAGCGTTCCGCAACACGGCACCGGGTACGCCGCCGATCGGATGCCTGCTGGACTACACGGCGTTTCTGTGGGCGGAGGCAATCGTCGCCTTCTCAGTGGGGTACGTCGTGCTGCGCGGGACCCCCGTGGAACTGAGGCCGTCTCCGGAGGCGTCATGAGCGCCGGCGGGGCGGGCATGTCCCTGCGCAGGAGGCCGCCCCCTTACGCCCGTTCGACGAAGGAAACGGCACGGCGGAACACAACCGACACCCGGCGGCGATCCATAAACACCCACCGCGGCAGCGTCCAAGCTCCGTAGCAGCCGGGAGCACGAATCAGGCCGCCCCCTGCCTGTGGCCACGCAGGCGCCGACCCGCACGGCCCTCCACTGCCACATGCCCCGAACCGGCTGCCTGACCCGTGGCGCCCCCTTCTGATCCGCCACACCCTCACCCAGAACACAGATCGGCACAAATGTGACCATTCACCGTCGACGAGTCCTCGCGGGTCTCGGCCTCGGCCTGCCCGCCGCGGGCCTGCTCTCCGCCTGCCGGGCGGACGACCTCGAAGCCACCAGCGCGCCCACCGCCGCGGCGCGCACAAGGGTCATCGTCATCGGCGCAGGCATCAGCGGCCTGGCCGCAGCCCGCCACCTCGTAGACCAAGGAGAGGACGTCCTTGTTCTGGAGGCCCGCGATCGCATCGGCGGCCGCATCTGGACCAGCGACGACTGGGACGGCGCACCCGTCGACCTCGGCGCCTCGTGGATCCACGGCATCGACAAGAACCCCATCACCGACCTGGCCGCGAAGGCCAAGGCGAAAACGGTCGTGACCGACCTGGAAAGCACCACCGACTACCTTCCCGACGGCCAGGAAGCCGAAGGCGCCCAGGCCCGGGCCCTTGAGAACTGGCAGGACAAGACCGCCGACGCCCTCGCCGACTACCAGGCCGAGCAGGACCGTGACGCGCCCATGCGCAGCGTCGTCGAACGCACCCTGCGCTTCTCCACCCTGCCCGACGGCGACAAGGCCCTGGTCAACAACGCCCTCAACGACTACGAGCACGAGTACTCCGGCAGCACGACCCAGATGTCCACGCTCTACTTCGACAGCGACGACTCCCTCAACGGCGACGACGTGCTCTTCCCCAAGGGATACGGGCAGATCACCGACTACCTCGCCGACGGCCTCGCCATCCGCCTCGGTCAGCGCGTCAAGCACATCGACTGGAAATCCGGCGGCGTCACCGTCCGCACGGACAAGGGCACCTTCCAGGCCGACCAGGTCGTCGTCACCCTGCCCCTCGGCGTTCTGCAGAGCGGCACGGTCACCTTCGCACCCGGTCTCCCCGCTGCCAAGCGCACCGCGATCGACAAACTGGGTATGGGCGTGCTCAACAAGTGCTACCTGCGCTTCCCCAGGAAGTTCTGGCCCGACACCGACTGGCTGAACTACGTACCGCCCGTGGACAAGTACGGCCAGTGGGCCCAGTGGATCAACGTCACGCGCGCCAACGGAGAACCGGTGCTACTCGGATTCAACGCCGCAGACTTCGGCCGCACCATCGAAGGCTGGAGCGACACGGAGATCGTCAACAGCGCCATGCAAACCCTGAAGACCATCTTCGGGCAGGACATCCCCGCCCCGGTCGACCACCAGATCACCCGCTGGGCCTCCGACCCCTACGCCCGCGGCTCCTACTCCTACTACAAGGTCGGCTCCAACCCCGCGATGCGCGACCAGCTCGCGGCCAGCATCGCCGACCGCGTCTACTTCGCCGGCGAGGCGACCAGCCGCAAATCCTCCGCCACCGTCCACGGCGCCTACCTCTCGGGTATCAGCGCCGCCAAGGAAATCGCCGGCTGACGAGATACACCACACCACCGTCCCCGCCGCCCGCCTCGGCGGGGACATGACCCCGCCCCCGACCGGTTCGGCAACCGTTCGCCCAGCTATGGAACCGGTCTACGTCGAACCGGACGTCCAGGGTGTACCCGAGGCCAGCGCCCGGGCCGAGACGGTCTTCGCCCGGACCGTCTCATGCGTCGAACGCGCCCAGACGGCGGGCCTGCTGCGCAAGGACATGCTGGCCACCTGGCTCGCCTCGACCTTCTGCGGCCTTGCCGAGACCGCATGGGAGCTGACACTCGAACGCCACATGGGCCCCCGCCAGGCCCCCGACTTCATCACCACGATCCTGCTGCGCGGCGCCATCGCCTGACAGACCCCGGGCGCGCGCTCCCGAGCCCGCGCCGGCCACGTGCGGACACGAGGCGTGGTGCCCTGCTTTCTACTGAAAATAGTCACATTTCGACCGGCCCCGCCCCACCCGGGAGGGGTGCACGAGCCGCAACTAAGGGAATACGACATGACAATGACATACCGTCAGGGCAGGCCGCTGCTGTCGGCGCTGTCGACCGGAATCGCAGCCACCGCCCTCATACTGGGGCTCGCCACGACGGCCGGCGCCGCTCCACTCCCGAGTCCGGCGACGACTGGGCTGAAGCCCGAGCCCTACGCCTCGGCGTCCAAGGTAAAGCCCGGACGCAAGGTACCGCCGATCATGTACTTCGGCACCATCAACACCTTCGGACAGAACGCCGAGCACGAGCGGATCACCCGCGCGGCCCTGGCCTGCGCACCCGGCGACGACCCCGGCGCTGCCGGCACATGCTTCCAGCCCAACTCCCTGAGCCAATTGGCCGGAGCGAACGGGACGATGGGTGCCATCGGCGCACCGGACATGGACCAGATATTCACCGAAGCAGCGCACTGCGACGGCGCCGACTACCTGAACGTGGCCGGCTACCCCCGGACACGGGCGCAGGCCACATCGGTGCTACAAGCCTGCATCTCGCACCTCAAAGGTCAGTTCAACCGCGGCGTGGACCAGGCGGACGCGCTCGTGAACACCACGGGCACCGTCAGCACCCCCGACACCGACCTCTCCTCCGACTGCACCTTCGTGCTGGGGGTGCAGGGCCGCGGCAAGTGCAACGCCATCGAGGGCTTCGGGCGGGCGATGCACGGAACGCAGGACTTCTACTCGCACAGCAACTGGGCGGACCAGTCGGACAGCAGCTCCGTTATCGGCATCAACAACCCGCCCGGCCTGGCCCGTACCGGCGCAGCGCCCTTCCTCCAGATGGCCGCCGCGGCACCGTCGGCCTCCGACATCCCCGGCGACCTCACGACGGGTTGCTTCAGCCTCAGTCCGTGGGGCTGCGGCAACCGAATCACCCATGGCGTGCTGAACAAGGACAACGGAACCATCGACGCCGCCACTGGGGAGGCCACATCCCCGACCACCCCCAGGGGGCAGATCGCTGACAACTTCAGCGCTGCCGTCCAGGCGGCCATCGCCGACACCCGCTCCCAGTGGGCCGGATTCCACAGCGCCCTCATCGCGCGCTACGGCAGCGTCCGGGGACAGCGCATGGCATGTGCAATGACTCAGGACAACCCCGTGCGCGACTGCCGATAACGCCCCTGCCAAGGCCGGGCCTGCCTCGCTCGCGGAGCGGGACGCCAGCCACCTGCTGATCCCGCTCTGCGACACCGGTTCCACTGCTGACCTGACCGAGACAGACATGAGGGTGCGTGCCGGTGCCCGGCACGCACCCTCATGTTGTCCAACGTTCACGCAGACACCCTCCCGCTGCACGGAGTGGCTTGTACTTCGCGCCTGGTGTTCCGTCTTCCCCGAGGCCGCTTTCACTCCTGCACCGTCGCAGGCCGGCACCCTCTCTTCTGGCCGTGTGGAGGCCAGCGAGCAAGTAACGTGTGGCATCCGTCACGCCATTGGGTAGGGATAGCGACACGATGCGCTGCTGCTACGCAACACCGACCGCGTCGTCGGCCGCCCTGTAAAGCGACACAACCTGCGGGGGACACGGTCTCTGCGGAAACAAAGCGGTCCCGCCCGGCCGCCCGCGTGCAGGACCTCGTCGTCCTCGCCGTCACCGAGTGGCTCGACCACCCGGACCGCGAGAGAGCGTTCCTCCAGGCGTACGGGCGCGACCTCACCGGCGCCGAACGGCATGCACTGCGCTGCCTGACCGCGCTGGACGCGGTCAACTGCCTGGCCTGGGGCCCGGATAACGGCCACCCCGAGGTCACCGCCAGAGGCCGGCGGACCCTGGAGCGGCTCATGAAGGAGGACCGGCCGTGAGCAACGTCCATCGCAGCATCACGCACGTCATGGTCCTGCTGCGCCAGCCGGCCGACGGCCGGGTTCTCACCGTCCGGCACCAGCCGCGGTCGTGGCACTCCCCCGGGCTGCTCACCGTCGTCGGCGGCCGGCTCGAAGCCGACGAGTTCTTCGACGCGGGCGCCGCACGCGAGCTCGCCGAGGAGACCGGCGTCCTCATTACCCCGGGCCGTCTCGAGTTCTGCCAGCTGGTCCACCTTCACGCCGCGGACGGGGAACGGGTGACCGGCGTCGTCTTCCTGGCCAGGGAGTGGGAGGGCGAGCCGCACAACAGGGAGCCGGCCACCCACAGCGAGCTCGTCTGGGTCGATCCCGCCAGCCCGCCCGACGACTGCCACCCTTTCACCCGCGAGATCCTCCGCTTCTACGCCGCCGGGCAGCGGTACGCAAACGTGATCGCCCCTGAGCCGGCCGTGGGGGGTGAGCCCCGGTGACGGTCGCCGCCGGGACCCGTAAGGCGACCGCCTGGGCGCTGCCGGCCTACCGGTACCTGCTCGGCAGCGAGGCCGTGACCCTGGCCGGGTCGGGGGTGAGCGCCGTCGCTCTGCCCGCGCTCGCAGTCCTGGAACTGCGCGCCACCACCGGGCAGGTGGCGACGCTCGCCTTCCTCGGCCAGCTTCCCAGCACGCTCGCTCTCTGGGCCGGGGCCTTGTCGGACCGGCACGCCAAGCGTTTCCAGCTCCTCGTCTCGGACCTGGTGGCCGCCGCAGCGCTCACCACGATCCCGGCCGCCGCTCTGGCCGGGGTGCTCACCATCGGCCAGCTGTGCGGGGTGACGCTCGCGGTGGGCGCGGCCAAGGTGGTCCGCGACGCCGCCGCCATCAGTCTCCTGCCGGCCATCGTCGCCCCGCACCTGCTGCACGACGCCAACTCCCGCCTGGGCGCAGCTTCCTCGGTGGCCGACAGCGCGGGCAGCAACGTCGGTGCGGCGCTCGTGGGCGCCGTCGGCGCCGCACGGTCACTCCTCGTCGACGCCGCCTCCTTCCTCGCCTCCGCCTGGCTGGTCTGGCGCATCCGCGCGCCCGAGCCACACGTGTCCCCCGTCGGGGCCGAGAAGTCACGCGGCCTCACCCGGGACATCGCCGCCGGCGTGCGCTACGTGATCGGGCAGCCGACGATCCGCACGGTGATCGCGGCCCTGGCCGTGCTGTCCTTCGGCCTCGCGCTGATGAACACCTTCTGGGCGTACTACCTGCTCACCACGCTCGGTGTCTCCCCGACCGCGTTCGGGGTGATCATGGGCGCCGGGGGCATGGGCAGTCTGGCCGGTGCGCTGCTCACCTCACGGATGACGGACCGGTTCGGCGTGGGCCCGGTGATCATCATCGGGTTCGCGGTCAGCCCTCTCGCCCAGGTGCCGATCCTTCTGGCCGGGCCCGGCCGCGGCTGGCAGATCGTCCTGGCCGCGGCGCTCGCCGCCCAGTTGTTCTGGGCGACGGCCGCGGGAGTCAGCCAGCGCACCTTGCGGCAGATCCTGTGCGACCCGGCCTTTCAGGGTCGGATGCAGGCGGTCAGCACCACCGTGACCGCCGGAAGCCGTCCGCTGGCCGCCGCGAGCGCCGGCGCACTCACACTCGTCCTGGATGTGCCGGTCGTCCTCGCCGTCGGTGCCCTGCTCCAGATCGTGCCGGTCCTCCTGCTGCTGGCCTCCCCCGTACGCGCTCTGCGAACCATGCCCACCCCGCCCATCCCCACGGCCGTGCCGCCCGCCCGAGAAGGAACCTCGTGACCGCCACCGCATCCACCGCGACCCCGGCCTACTGGGAGCCGCTCTGGCACAGCCGCCGCCGCTACCGGCCGCTGTGCCAGGCCGAGAAACAGCTGCTGGCCGAGCACCTCGGCCCCGGCGAGAGCCGCCCCGCCCTCGACATCGGCAGCGGCGACGGCGGCCTCGCCCGCCACCTCCACCACGAACTCGGCTACCGCACGACCGGCATCGACTGCTCCCCCAGCGCCATCACCCTCGCCACCGCCCAGGACACCGGGCCCGGACCGACGTGGCAGTGCCTGGACATCGCCACCGACAACCTCACAACGCTCCCGGACCCGGCCTACGCCCTCATCACCTGCCGCCTGGTCTACCGGTGGATGGACGACAAACCCGGCTTCCTCAACCGGGTCCGCCGCCTGCTCACGCCCGGCGGCACCTTCTGGGTCGTCACCGAGATCGCCGGCCGCCGCACGACCACCGACCCGAACCTCCTCGGCCTCGGCATCCAGCCCGCAGACGCCGAACTGCTCACGGCCGGCTGGTCCGCCTCGCGGACCACCGACCTCGACGTCCTGCGCTGCTACGCCCTGCGCCCCTGACCACCCGGCCCCGCGAACGGAAGGAAGTCCCTCGTGCTGGACGTCGAGAAGGAAATCGGCAAGATCTGGACCCTCTACGGCCGCCATCAGCTCGACCGCACGTTCGACCTGCCTGAGCTGGACGAATGGGCCTGGGATATGGCGCAGGCCGGACCCGGAATCAGCGTGCTCGGCGAGGTCGCCGGCCTGCGCGTCCTGGACCTGGGATCCGGAGTCGGCCGACACGCCGCCCACCTGGCCGCCCTCGGCGCCGACGTCACCGCCGTCGACGCCTCCCCCACCCAGCACCAGCGCGCCCTCGCCCGCTACCCCGACACCCCCGGCCTGCGCCTGGTGTGCGCCGACGCCGTCGACCACCTACGGGAAGCCGACCCCTACGACCTGATCTACTCCGTCAGCGGCGTGCCGTTCCTGGATCCGCACCGCCTTCTGCCCGCCCTGGCCAACAGCCTCAGGCCCGGGGGGCGGCTGGTGTTCAGCGCGCTGCACACCAGCTCCCGCGGCGACGGTCCGTCCGACTCCGTCACCGCCCGCCCGGAGATCCTGCGGCTGCCCGGTTCGGACATCGAGCACCAGATGCACATGTGGGTCCTCGAACCGCAGCTGTGGGAGGACCTCCTCGTCGACCACGGCCTTGTCATGGAGGCGGTCACGACGATCGACTCCCCGCAGGCCGACCAGCCGCTGTCGTACCGGCTGTACGCGGCTCGCCGCCCGGAACGGATCCGCAGCCGGCCCAGGACGTCGGCGCCGCCCGCGCCCCACGCGGCGCTGGGGGTCGGCATCATCGTGCACGGCCCGGACGGTGTCCTGCTGGGGCGCCACCGGCGCGGAACGTGGGAATTGCCCGGCGGATCGTTGGAGCCCGGCGAGACGTTCATCGAAGCAGCGATCCGGGAGCTCGCTGAGGAAACCGGGCTGACCGCGGAACCCGCCGATGTGCAGCTGCTCGGCACGCTTCTTGACCATGTGGGCGGCGTCCTCCGGCTCACCGTGCCCGCGCTGGTCACCCGTTGGTCCGGCGCCCCCCGGGAGCTGGAGAAGACCATCGGCGCGTGGCGGTTCTGGAACCTCGACGCACTACCCCAACCCCTCTTCGAGCCCACCAGCCAGTGCCTGACGGCGTGGAACCAGAACCTCCCCCTCGACCACCCGCCAGCCGACTTCCAGCCCTACAACACCGGCCTCGCCTAGCCCGGCGGCCACCACCACCTCAGTAAAGGAGCCCTGCCATGGCCCAGCCATCGCGCCCTTCACTCCTCGCCGTCTTCGGCCACCCCGACGACGAAGCACTGCTGGCAGGGGGCGTCCTGGCGCAGCACGCCGCCGCGGGAGCGGACACGGCCGTCGTCACGGCGACGTGGGCCTCTGATACCCATCGAGCCGCAGAGCTGGCCGATGCCTTGGCTGTTCTCGGCGCCGGGGAACCGCGGATGCTCGGCTACGCCGATGCGCGCGTCCCCGAATCGGCCCCCGCACGGCCTCGGCTGTGCGATACGCCGATCGACGAGCTGACCGAGGCGATCGTCTCCCACATCAGGGCGGTACGCCCGCAGATCCTGATCACCCACGACGCGTACGGTCAGCTGACCGGGCATCCCGATCACGTCCGCACCCACCAGGCGACCCTCCTCGCCTTCCACGCAGCCGGACTCGAACACCGCTACCCGGACGCGGGACCGCCCTGGCGCCCCCATGCCCTGTACGCGGCCACGCACCCGCACTCGGGTGCCGGCACTTTGAGCGCGATCATGAAGCGGGTCGGCAAAACGACACTGCGCGTCCCGGACGAGCAGGTCACCACGGCGGTCGACGTGGGCAGCCATCTCAGCCAGAAGTGGCGGGCCATCCTTGCCCACAGGAGCCAGGTCACCAGGGAACGCCCCCTGCCCGGGATCCTCTCCCGCCTCGCGCCCGTCGACCGTGAACCACTCATCCAGACCGAGTACTTCACCCGCCTCTCGCCCGACCACATGCCCGACATGCGGCCGAACCTAGCCATCTGACGATCACAGTGAACACGAACCGAATCAGCGTCGCGCTACGCGCCCCGGACCCGATCTCACAGGCCGGAGTGACGAGTCAGTTACGAACCCGCCCCGAGATCACCATCGCCGACTGGAACGAGGATGCCGACCCGGCGCCCGAAGTCGTCGTACTCGTGGTGGATACCGTCGACGAGGACGTCCTGCGGCTGCTGCGTCACATCCGGCGCACCAGCACGGCCCGTCCCGTCCTCGTGACGACGGGCATCGACGAACAGAAGCTCGTGAGCGCGGCGGAGTGCGGGGTCGCCGGGGTGATCCGGCGCGCGGAGGCGACCCCCGATCACCTGGTGCATGTCATCGGCACGGTCGCGAAGGGCGCCGGACACCTCCCTGCCGACCTGGTGGGGCGCCTCTTGGAGGAGGTCGGCCGGCTCCAGGGGCAGGTCCTCGGCCCGCGCGGACTGCACTTCACCGGCCTCGCGGCGCGCGAGGTGGACGTGCTGCGCCTGGTGGCGGAGGGCTACGACACGGCGGACATCGCCGCGAAGCTCTCGTACTCCGAACGCACCATCAAGAACGTATTGCACGAAATCATCACCCGCCTGCAACTGCGCAACCGGTCCCACGCGGTGGCCTACGCGATGCGACAGGGACTCATGTGACGAGCCCGATATCACGTACATCGACACCCCCAGCTACAAACACTCGTTCTCCCCTCCGTCAACACCAAGGAGTCTGCTTTGAACACCACTCCGTGGGAGACCATCGGCCAACTCGCCGACCTCTTCACTCGCCTCGATACCGCGCGCGGGATTTCAGCTGAGCAGCAGTGGACCCTACAGGTCCTCAAACTCACCGAGGAGGTGGGCGAGTCGGCCCAGGCCGTGATCGGCGCCTGGGCCACCAATCCCCGGAAGGGACATAGCCACACCTGGGAGCACGTCCAGGAGGAGGTCGCCGACACCGCGATCACCAGCTTGGTCGCACTGCACCGGATGCTCGGTACCGAGGCGCCCGCCTTCTACGAATCCCTGCTCGCCCAGAAGGCCGCGAAGTTCATCGCTTTGGGCAATGAGGCCGGCGTGCCACCCCTTGAAGGGACGTGAGCAGCGCATGAAGGTCGTCGGTAGGCCCATGCGGCAAGAGCCTCGGCCGGACTAATGTCCCCCTCCCCGAAACTGATCGTCACGCTGGCCGGCGCACCAGTACCGTGCCGACGTGACCATCTTCGAGGCTGACCAGATCAGGCCATCGGCGGACGACGTAGCGCTGCTGGCGGAAGGTTCCCTGTTCGCCCTGCGGCTGCAGGACTTCGGGCCCAAGCAGGAAGGCGCGAGTCGGTCTGGATCGAGTACACCTACTCGGTGGGCGAGGAACAGTGGGGCCGCTGGTTCCAGCGCGCCGTCCGCCTTCCCACCGAGCACCTGGCCGTCGAACTCGCCTTCCCCGCCACCCTCGACCCCGCTGTCTGGGGAACCGAAACCTCCATGACCTCCGAAGCCGCCCCGCTCAGGACGGCACCTGTCCAGCACGAGGAGAACGGGAAGCGGATCTTCTCCTGGAGCACCTCCACACCCGCCCTCCACGCCCGGTACCGTCTCGAATGGAAATTCCGGGCCCGACCCGAACGTGAGATGAAGCAAGGGGAGTTCAGGTGACCCAGGTGCGGCCCAGCGAGCAGATGCGCGACCTCGGAGTCGTACAGCGCGGGGCCCCCGTCCTCGCTGAGCCGGCCCATCTCTTCGACCTGCCTGCCGAGCGCCAGCCAGCCGAGCAGACCGTCGAGCAGTTGTTCTCCGCCATGGAACGGATCGGGCAGGTACACCCGTTCGCCAAGGGCATGGGACTCGCGGCCCCTCAGATCGCGATCGGACGGGCCGCCGCCGTCGTCCAGCCTCCCGAGCCCACCGCTCCGCCGATCGTCCTGCTGAACCCCCGCATCACCGACAGGTCCATCGAAGAGGACGAGCAGTACGAGGGCTGCCTCTCGTACTTCGACGTCCGCGGCCTGGTCCCCCGACCACTACGGATCACTGTGGAGACCACCACGCTGGAGGGCCAACTGGTGACCACCACCTACGAACGCGGGCTCGCCCGACTGATCCACCACGAGATCGATCACCTGGACGGCCTGCTCTACACCGCGCGAATGCGGAAGGGCGTCGCTCCCATCCCTGTCGAGGAGTACCGCCAGACCGGCCGGGCCTGGACCTACCAGCAGTAGTACCAACGCAGTGCGCGTCCGGATTCTGCCCGCCTACTTCCAGGACGACTTGATCCCTGGGAGGGCGCCAAGGGCGAGAAGGAGTTCCTCTACCTGGCCCACGTCGACACGTGGGACTTCGAGAACCGGACCGGTCTGGAGTTCGCCCGGAATGACCGAGGCGAGTACATCCTCGAAGAAGTCTCGCTCACCTCCATGGCCATCGCCGACCTGAACCTGCTGCCCGGGGAGGTCGCTGCGGTGCTGTGCCAGGCCCTCGACCGCGGGGACCTACTCGCCATGTAGTCGGGACCGGCCTGAGCCGCCCCCATGGGGAGCGGGTCCCTGCGGCCGTCCCACCTGCCTCTACACCAAGGGCCACGCGTACTCGCTGTAGGGGAGACCGGTGGCGATGTGCCGCAGCGCGACCGCGAGGTAGGGCGCCATCGGTTCAGGCAAGGCCGCTATCTTGTGCCAGCTCCAGTCCTCGCACTTGTCCGGTTCGGGGTTGCCGATCTCGCCGTGCCACCGGTCTGTCTCGAAGAAGAACGCGATCCGCTGGTCACCAGCGTGCGTCGATACGTGGTGCATCAGGTGCACGAACCGGACGTCGGCCGGGTCGACGGCGGCGCCGGTCTCCTCGGCGAATTCGCGGGCAGCCGCCACGGCAGCGGGCTCACCCTCTTCCAAGAGTCCGGCCGGCACCTGGAACATGCCCGGGAATACGCGCTGCGTCTCCACGCGGCGACTCATCAGGAGCTCGTCCCCCCGGCGGACGAGCAGATGCACGTCCGCGTAGTGCGCGGCGTAGGAACGGCCGGGCGGGGTGGTCTTCTGCGGCATCAACTTCCCTTCCTGTCCTGCAAGGTAGCGATCCAGGGGTGTGGCCCGTACACGACAGAAAGTGCCTCGCCCAGCCACGCTCTCGCCTCGTGGTCGAGGTGAGGTAGGACCTCGGTGAAGTCCTGCTCGTCCTTCGGCCGGGGAGCCTTCGCCTTGTAGAACAGCTGAACCTCCGGAGCCAGGAACGGCGTACCGTCAGCGGCTGTTAACCCGAGTCGCTTCACAGGTCGGCGGACCCGGGCGTCGCGGCGGGAGACCCAGGTCTCGCCGTCGGCCTCATCAAGCATCACCTGGATCCGCCACGGCGCACCCGGACCGGGCCGGCACCACACGTCGTGCACGCCGACCGGCAGCAGCTCTCCGGACAGCCACCGGCGCAATGAGCCCGGCGGGTCCGCAGCCCACCACTCCCATCCGGCGAGGACCTCTTGAACCGCGAGTTGGTCTTGGCGCAGCAGCAGGACGTCAATGTCGTCGTGCTCTCGAAACGGTCGGCCCACAGCAAGTTCCACGGCGTAGCCGCCCGCAACCCACCAGGGGCGGGGCGTCTTCGAGAACAAGGTGACGACTTCGGCTAAGTCGGCGGGCTCCCAATCCCGCCCGGCTTGTTCCTCCCGCATCACCGCGCCCTTCCCCTACAGCGACCTCCAGCGTGGACGCCGAACCCTACCGCTCGGCCACGGAGGACACGCCGAACTCCCTCAAGCCCCCCGGAAGCTGGTCGCCGGGGTTTCAGAGGCAGGACGGCGGCGACGGGCTCCTCCAGGCGCGCGGTGTGGGTCGCACCCAGTGACTCTGCCACGGCTCCTCAGGCAAGGGCCGTCAGCAGCGTGGGTGCCGTCGCCTCCATGGCGGGGGTCAGTGGCCCGGCCTTTCCCGTCCTGCGGTGGGCCCGAGTCACGTTCGCGCAGAGCAGCAGACGGGAGAGCCGGCCGGCGCGGGTGTCGAGGACGTCGGCGAATTCGGCGAGGACACGGTCCGCCAGGGTCGGCACCGGCAAGGAGGCGGACCACAGGCAGGCCGCGTCCCAGCCGACGGGCGCCATCCCCCAGTCCTCCCAGTCCAGAATCGTGAGCGGGGCCGCGGTGAGGTTGGCATACCCGACGTCCCCGTGCGCGCAAGCCCACTCCGAGACCGTGGTGTCGACCTGGTCACCGTAGACCTCGGCGATCCGCTGGGAGAGGTGGCTCTGCTGGACACACACCCGGCCGGTCTCGTACCGGGCCAGGGTGCCGAGGGCGGTGCGCAGGTCGGTCCACCACGTGTCCGTGAGGCCGGGGTCGCGGTCGATGGTCCCGTTCGGCGAGAGCGCCGGAGCGGAGGCCCGACTCATTTCGTCGGCCCGCCACACGACCTCGCGGCCGTGGTCGTACCACGTCGCGCCCGCGATCCACCCCGGCCGGGGGACGTCGTGGAGCGCGACCGACGCCTCCAGCCCAGTCCACGACTGCGCACTGAACGCGCCGGGCCGCACCCACGCCAGGCGCAGCCACGTCCCTGCCGATGTCGGGAACCCGGCCGTGCCGTTGTGCCGGGAGTAGTGGGCGCGGCTACGGTCCAGGACGTGGCCGGTGCGCTTCTCCGCCTCGGCGAGGACGTCCTCGTGGTCGATCGTGGAGAGGTCATCCATTGTGGGAGGCATGAGCGGCTTCCTTTCCGCGACCGCCGGCCTGGTCCCTCAGCAGCCGGCGGTAGGCGTGGACCGTGTCGGTGCTGACCTCGACGCTGATGGCGGCGGCGAGCTCGGCGAGGTGGTCCGGGTGGGTGGTGCCCACGGCGATCCTGCTGACGGCGGGGATGGCGAACGCTACGGCGAGCCTGGCCTGCGCGCTCGCTACCGGTTCCTGCCCTGGTTCCAGGAACACTCCGGTGTCGAGGCCGGACCAGACGGGGTCTGACGGGTTGCCCGCAAAGGGTGCCATACCCCAGACCTCTCCGGCGGCCATCTTGATGGCGAGCTGCTCAGCGGCGTCGAGTACCGGGCCCGGCACCGCGAGCCCGGCCCGCACCATCAGCACATCGGGCCGGACCGTGACGAGGACTGCGGCGTGGAGCAGGGGCAGCGGGTTCCACGTGGCGACCCCCCAGGCCCGGCACAGCCCGTCGGCCTGGCAGGCGGCGAGCGCCTCGCACGCGGCGGGCAAGGCATCGGGATCGTGCTCCGGGTTGTGGACGAACACGGTGTCCGGCGCTCGCCCCAGTACGTCGCCGGCTTCTGCGACCGCCGCCCGCAGCCGGGCCGGCGCGAGGTCGTGTCCACCGGGGAAGTACCCCACCTTCGTGGAGACCTCGAACCGGCCAAGCAGGTCGCCCGCCGCCTCCACGAGCGCCCGGTGCCCCTGGTACCGGCCGTAGTTGTAGGCCGTATCGACCGCGGTGACGCCGACTTCTAGGGCGCGTTCGAGGACTGAGCGGGTGGGACCAGCCCGGTATAGCCCGAGCGCAATTCGTCGGTCAGCTCCGCGCACAGCCCCTCCCGGAGCAGGATGTCGGCGAGTTCCCCCGCATCGATGCCGGTGTCGATGGCCGTCCGGTTGACGTCCACCGGTGCGCCTGAGAGGAGCAGGCGCAGCGCGGGCAGGGCCTTGCCGTGGAAGGTGTGGCGCTTGCCCGCTGCCGTGACGGCCACGTGGTCGCCATCAGACTCGAGGATCGGCGGGAACTCCGTCACGCACACCACGGCGGTCGGCGGCCCGAACAGGCCGGCGGTCTGCACATGCCGGGCGGCCGGGCGTTCCTGCTCCCGGGCGGCGAGGAAGGCGGCGGGCCCGAATCGATCGGCCAGGCCGGCCGTCGCGGAGGTGAGCGCGGCGGTCTGCTCGGCCTGCGCCTCGGAGGCGCCCCAGCGGTCCAGGTCGGTGCGGAAGACCTCTTCGCGGCGGCACTGGTCGGCCAGCCAGGCCAGCCAGTTCACCCCGGTCCGCTTCACGAAGCCGAACGTCACGTGCAGGCTGTAGCCGTCCGCGCGGTCCGTGCGGGTGGCCTGGTGCCAGTGGCCTCGGGGGATGTGCATGACGTCCCCGGCACGCAGGGTGCCCTTCCAGACAGCCTCATCGGGCGGGGTGTTGTTCGGTTCGGCGTCCCGGTACATCGGTACCGACCGCGACGTTCCTCGTACCTCCCACGACTTCTCGCCGGCCACCTGGACGATCACGACGTCGTGGTCGTCCCAGTGCAGCGCGAAGCCGGCGGCGTCCTGCGTCGTCAGGTACGCGTTCACCTGGACGAGTTCGTGGGACCACCACTGCAGCGCCCGGCACGCCACCTCCAGGGTGGGGTCGAAGAAGTCGAGTTCGTCGAGGACCAGGGTGCAGCCCTCGCCCATCAGGGCGCCGAGTCGGGTCATGTTCGTGAAGCGGATGCCCTGCCCGCGCCGGGTGACGGTGTCGGTGAAGTACTCGCCGGGGTGGAGTTCGCGCCCGTTCTGGAACACACGGAACTGGGGGTTCGACAGGCCGCGGCGCATGACCGTGTCGAGGAGCCGGGCCGGAGTCATCAGCCGCGGCAGGAGAGCGGAATCGGATATACGGCCTCGGACGAAGGCGGAGCCCATCGGGGCGGGGCCGTCCCAGCCGAGTGCGGTCTCGATGGCGTGAACGAGCTGGTGCTGCACATATCCTCCGGGTCTTACGACGGGCCGGGCCCGCCGCTCGGCGCGGCGGGCCAGGTTCGGGAAGCGGCGGCGGCCTACGCCTCGGGGTGGTTCAGGCCGTCGCGGTTCTCTCCGTCGTCGCCGGCGGACGTGCCGGTCGGGTCGGACTCCTGCGTGTCGAACCGGTCCTGCACGCGGGCCAGCTGTTCGACCGCGATCAGGAGCCCGGGGACCGCGTCGCTCGTGGGATGTTCCTGCCTTGCCATGATCGTCCTCGCTCACTTCCGACGAAGGGGCTGATGACGCACAGTGCTGCCCTGCGACGATGCAGCTTCGAACAGATGTGCACAAGGGGGCAAAGTGGCCTCTCTGCTGGCGCGATCCCCCTCACCGCCATGCAGCCGGGGCTGTCCCAGCTCGCCGAGGCCGACCAGCAACTGGTGAGCCCTAGGTGTAGTCCCTCCGTTCCGGCCCGCGCTACCGCCCAACTTCGCCTGTCAACGACAGGTCCGAGCTGGTGGTCCCTGAGGAGGACTCGCGTCCGCGAAGGCCGGAGAACGCCGGAGGCCGCCCCCCGACTGTGGCTGACCTCCGGCGGTCCAACGGGCCCGCTCAGATCTCGTCGGTCGGATCCCAGATGTACGGGAGTGTCGGGTCCTGCTCGTACAGGTCCCGCCCGATCTGCTCCAGGAAGTGAATCCTGTTCCGGAGTTGGGGCAGCAGCTCCTGGATCCGTCCCGACGCCTCCTTGGGGTCGGCCGGCAGATTGGCCCTGACCAGGGTCTTCATCTCCGCCCGGGCTTCGGGTTCGGTGGCAGCGTGAGGAAGCTTCACGATCGCGGTGTAGACCGAGACCTCCGAGACGCTCCAGGCTCCGTCCTCCTCCTTCACCGCCCAGATGACCGACTGGGCAGAGGGGGACAGGGTGAGCTGGCACCCGTCACCCATGAGCCGGCTGAGCACCGGGAGGGGAACGGCGTCAGCCCCGGCCAGCGCGGCTGCTTCTTCTGCCGTGGGAACGGATATCCGTCCAGTAATCGCGTGAGCGATCCGACGTCGAGCTGCGGCGGCCGGCGGAGCCGGCTGCTGAACCTGCGACCCTTCTCCTGCAGCGCCGAGTGCGGTGTCCACGTCGCGCGCCTCCTCCTCGCCATCCTCGTTTGTCCACCAGGTGATTACGACCATGCGGCAGTCGGGAAGTGCTGCCGGATACAAGACGTGGGAGACGACGTCGATCGGTTCCCAATCCATCGCCGGGATAGACATCCGGAAGATGTGCCCGTCCCGGTTCTCCGTCAGCTCGTTCGTCGTTTCCCAGATACCCCGTACATCCTCGTCCTTGCAGACGTCGCCGATCAGTTCAATCAGTTCGGCCGAGTCGCTCCCGCGGGCGAGGGCGAACTTCAGCATGCGGACGTACTCGCGAGCATGCCGTTCCCAGTCGTGATACTGGACGCGCGCCTCGCCTGACGTGAGCGCCCACCTCATGAGATTGGCGCCAGGCTCAAGGACCCAGGGCCACCACTGAGCCATCGCCGGGTTGAATCCGATGATGTTCCAGTGGGCGTCGCACAGGTAGGTGGGAGCCGGCATCTGCTTGTCGATTAGCAGGCGCAGGCCACTGCGAACTCGCGGATCTGCCGTGGCCCCGCTGTCAGCAGCGGCAATGGTCAGGTTGTTGTAGAGCAGCAGGGCGATGTACTCATCCCGATCCAGCTGGAGTAGTTCCGCGAGGCTGTCGCACTGGGAGCGGTCGAGGCGATTACGGCCATCACCGCGTTCGAGGGCTCGCCACCACCTCTCCGACCTGCCGACCGCGGTCGCGCACTCCTCTTGGGTCACTCTCCGCCCCCGACGGTGCCCGGCCGCCTTGCGCCAGGTCTTGAGCTGGCCGGCGAAGCCCATGACCTGTCCGGCCCACGGGGTCTCCTGCCCTTCGCGCTCCCTGCCGGCCGTCCGCTCCGCGCCTTCCCCGCCGCTCCCGGGGCCCGGGTGGAGGGGCTCAGTCGCGCCCATCCGCTCTCCTCGATCATCGTGTGCTTCCCCTCGCATTGAGGGCTACCTTCCCCGAGCGGAGGCAACAAAAAGAGGGGGGACCTTGCGCGATATGCGCCGGCCCTCCCCTGCCTCTACTCCAGAGTACGAGATCATTTTCGGTGGCCACGATCACCTCCTTCCAGAGGGTGACGCGCCCCACATCTACCTACGCTCACGTAGGGAAGAGCCCCAGGGGCAATAGAGATGCGATCCGCCCGAATCGGACAATAGACCGGCAAGGATTTTCCGGTTCCAAAACCGGCAATTAATTGCCGGTTTTTTCTCTCCGCGCACCCCTGGCACCTTTACGTCCTCTTCACGACCAACCCTCGACGGAAACCCTCCCCCCATCCCTCCTTGCAGGAAAGGCAAGTTGGGGGCCAGATCACTCCCCAGGGCCTCCCGCCAGCACCACCCTCTACGCGCGTAAATGCGGCTTGAGATGGCGTTGACGATGAATCCCGAGCGGGCTTAAATCCTGGACATCACCAGATAGGCGGCGCGATCACCCCGCCGTCGAGGCAAGGAGAAAGAAGATCATTTCCGTTGAGCGGCAGACGGAGGCGGGCTCCTGCGGCCCTGACCCCTCACCTCGGGGCACCGCACCCCACACGGACAGTGACGAAAACTAGTGCAAAGTATGGACTTGCGCCGGCGCTCTACGTATGTTCGTCGTCCCCCGCCGGGCAGCCCGGCGACCGGCGAAAGAGCGATATGAGGATCCGAGCAAGCACCTAGAAACGCCGCGGCGCCCAGGAGAGCCAACTCCCGGGCGCCGGAATGCGAAGAGTCCTACCTTTCCGCCGAGCCAACGGCGGACAGGCGACCCATCACCACCGCACCGGCCCTTCCTACGGGGCAACACCGGAGCGGCTTGTACTACAAGGAGAGTCTTGCATGAGCACGGCCCTGCGCGGAACCCCGTCCTCTGGGACCGGGCCCGTGGAGCCCACCGCGGTCGCGGCTGTCACGAACCGTCCGGCACGCCGGCACGGCGGTGAGGTCTGATGGCCCGCATCCGCACGATCAAGCCAGAGGCTTGGGAGTCGGAGGACCTCGCCTCCGTCCCAGTGACAGCCGTACTGACCTTCATCGGCCTTCTCACCCAGGCCGATGACGCGGGTCGGCACCGCGACCTGCCAGCCGTGATCGCCGGGCGGCTGTGGGCCCTGCGCCCCGACCACACCCCAGCACATGTCGCCCACGACCTGGAGCAGCTGGCCGAACGCGGCCTGATCTGCCGATACACCGGATGCGACGGAAAGACGTGGCTGCACATCGTCACGTGGGATCGTCACCAGAAGATCAACCGCCCTTCGGTGTCCCGGCTGCCGCGCTGCCCTCTCCACGAGGCCAAGAAGCCGTGCGGCGAATGCGGCACCCGCGCGTGCCCGGCGCAGGGCCACCTCGGCCGCCGCGAGGGCGACCTGGCGGCGCCCGCCTTCATGAGCCCTCACGACGACCTCATGCTGGCCGATCCGCCGACCCCTGGCGCCAAAGAGGCCCCCATCACTCCCTCAGCCCCTCGCGTGATGGAGGCCACTTCGCCGGAAGGGCCTGCTCTCTGGCGAGGATCCGAAAAAGTCGCAGGTCAGAGCGATATCGCCGGATCTGATGACGTGACGGAGGCCACATTCACTGAGGGTTCCGGTACTGGATCTAGGATCTTGGATCCTGGATCTTCCCGTAGGGGGCGCGAGGCGCCCGCGCCTGTCCCCTCCTCGGAGCAGGTGCTGGAGTCCGCCGAGGCGGGCGAGTGGTCGGCGAAGCGGCTGATGGCGGAGTACCTCCGCGGATGCAGCCGCCGTCCGCCGAAGACGTTCCTCGGCCACCTGGGCAAGGAGATCCGCCAGCTGCTGGACGAGGGCTTCGAGCCCGGCTCGCTGCGACCCGCGCTCGACCGCCTGCGGGCCAAGGGCCTGCACCCGAGCGTCCTGCCGAGCCTCGTCAACGAGGTGGTCAACTCGGCGCCGTCCTCCGCCTCCGGCGCGGGCCCTTGGGCCGCCGCCGCCTACACCCCGTACCTCAATCCCACCGCCCCGACCGGGACCTTCGGAGTCGCCCTGTGATCCGCTCTCGCCTCGACGACCCTCAGACGGCCGCCGACAACCCGGCGATGGCCTGGATGCAGCGCAAGCTCGCCGAGCGGGGCATCGACCCGAACGTCACTGCGCCGCTCGCCGAACGTCCTGAGCCGAACCCGGCCCTGGAAGCCGCCCAGGAGCGCATCCCGTACGAGTACCGCGCCGCTCAGGCCGAACATCCGGACGTCGCCCGCTGGGTACGCTCCATCGCCGACGCGGCGGTCGGCCACGCCGCCAACGCCCTTGCGCCCCACGTCGGTCGGGCCGGTCAGCGCGAGATCACCCACGGCCGCAGCCTGCTGCTGTGGGGGCCCACGGGCGCCGGCAAGACCCACGAGGCGTACGGGGCGATCCGCGCGCTGACCGCTGCGGGGTGCGGGGTGCGGTGGGAGGCGACGACCGCGGCGGACCTCTACGGCGCGATGCGGGCCCGGAACGGGCTCGATCCCGAGTACCTGCTGCGCCGGATCGTCCGCGTACCGCTGCTGCTGCTGGACGACCTCGGCGCCGCCAAGAGCAGCGAGTGGACGGAGGAGATCACCTTCCGCCTGCTCAACTGGCGCTCGGAGCACCGCCGACCGACGATCATCACGACCAACCTGCCGCCGGTGCGCACCGAGCACATGGACCCTCGCCAGCCTGTCCTGCGCGACAAGATCGGCGACCGCGTCCTCTCCCGCCTGTCCGGCATGTGCACCCCGGTCCACCTCGGCGGCCCCGACCGCCGCTTCCGCGCCGCCGCCTGACGGCCCCGGAACCCCTCACCTGCTTCTCGCCGCCCGCCCCAGCCGCGCGCCGACCACCACCTTCGCGTGCCGCGCCGCTCCTGCCTGCCCGGCGGCATCCCCTGGAGACACCCATGCGCCACATCACCACCAACGCCAGCAGCCCGACCCCGCCCGTACGAGGCATCGCCGACATCTCCTGGCACGCCCGCGGAGCCTGCCGGGACCTGGAAGCCGACGAGGCCGACCGGCTGTTCTTCTCGGCGCCGCGCGCCCTCTCCGACATCGCCGAGGCGAAGTCGTTCTGCCACCGGTGCCCCGTCCGCCAGGACTGCTTCACCCACGCCCTCGACAACGACATCCGCTGGGGCATGTGGGGCGGACTGACCCGAGACGAGCGCCGGCCGTGGCACGCCAAGGTCGCCAAGCGCCTCGACTACGCCCGAGTGCGCGCCGCGATCATGGGCCGGGACGTGTTCCTCACCGCCGCCGAACGAGACGCCGTCGCCCGCCACGCCTACGTCCGCAAGTGGACCCCCGAGCGTCTCTCCTACGTCCTCGCCGTCGACCTCGACCATGCCCGCGACCTTCTGCGAGACGCCGGCCACGCCATCACGGACCGCGACCGCTACTGGACGCCGGCGGACCCGGACGACGACGAGGCCGCCGCCACGGAAGAAACGTTTTGCCCTGTCCCCCGGCAGGCACAGACGGACGACCTGATCAACGCCCTGCAGAAGGCGGCATGAGCCGCCCCATCCGCCCGATCCACGCTTCCACCACCAAACGAAAGGCACCCTGTTGACCGAGGAGACTGCGGACCGATACGCCTTGACCGCAGCCGTGATGGTGATCGCGGTGCTGACGGGGTCCGGCTTCTGGCTCTCCTACGCGCACCTGGCGGAAGTGGCCGCGCGCCATGGCCTCGACAGCTCGCCCATCCGGCAGTGGGCCTGGCCGGCCACCCTCGACGCCTTCATCGTGGCGGGTGAGCTGCTGATGTTCCGCGCGGGCCTGCGCCGGGTGACGGACTGGTGGGCGATCGGCGTGACCGCTACCGGATCCGTCGGCTCGATCGCTCTCAACGTCCTCGGCGTCAGCGGCGCGACGCCCGGTCCGGTGCCACATCTGGACTACATCGTCGCCGCTGTCCCGCCCACCGCCAGCATGCTCGCCTTCGGGGTGCTGATGCGGCAGATCCACCAACGCGTCGCCCGTCCCCTGCCACACGAGGAGAAGGTGCGGATCTCCGAAGACCGGCTACCGCCCCGGGCTTCTGGGACTGGCCCGAATCCGGACCCCGAACCCGGACCGGAGACCGAACCCGGACCGACCCCGGAACCCGGACCAGCCCCGGACCACCGCCCGAACCCGGACCCCGAACCCGGACCGGAGACCGAACCCGGACCGACCCCGGAACCCGGACCAGCCCCGGACCACCGCCCGAACCCGGACCCCGAACCCGG